>JAGVUU010000150.1 GCA_019136105.1 Gammaproteobacteria bacterium | reverse complement strand
GGTGCCGGACGGCACCCTGCAAGACACGGACGGGCAACGATCGCGGCGCAGTCTATCACAAGCTCATGTCCGTGAAAGAAAAATCCGGCCAGGAGCTCGATGGGGTCCCCGGGTCACCAACGCTCGCCACCGCCCGGCGGGCCGCTGCGCGGGCCGCGTGGGGGGCGTTCGCGGGCTTCGTTGACCCGTAACGGGCGACCGTTCATCGGCGTGCCGTTCAGGCCGGCAATGGCCTTCTGGGCGTCGTCGGCCGGCATGTCCACGAAGCAGAAGCCGCGCGGACGGCCGGTGTCACGGTCGTTGACGATCTTCACGGAGTCCACCTGGCCGTGTTGCTCGAACAGGCCGCGGACCTCGTCCTCGGTGGCGCTGAAAGGCAGGTTGCCGACGTACAGGGTCGTCATGGGCAGGACCACTCACTCAGGCACGGGATATCCACGCAGGCTCGGGCTGGGGAAGCTCGCGCTTCGCCGACACGGATCCTGCGGCTTGGAAGATTCTGACAACGGAGTGGTCACCGGACGGGGAGGGAGGGTCCTATCTCGCGGGCTCGGTCGGCGTGGACGTCTGCGTACCGGTGACTGGGAACACGTTCGAGGCCAAGACTAACCACAGTCGGCCCGCCGATGCAAGCTAAATCATTGATGCAGCGCAAAAAAACCAGAGGCCACTGACCGATGGCCCGGTCGCGGCCTCCGGCGTCGGCGTGCGCCTACTTCTTCTGCGCGGCTTCCATCCGCTTCTTGAAGTACGTCCAGCTGGTCTCGTTGGGGCGCTGGTCGTCGACCGGAGGCGGCTCGCGGTACATCGGGTCGTGCGCTTCGATCGCCGCGCGGAAGCCGGCAGGGAGGTTGGCGTAGCCATCGAGCTTCACCCCGGCGCCGTTGAAGTAGAGCTGGCCTGCGCGGCCGCGCATCTTCATCCAGGGGAGCGTGGTACATGCCGCCGACGTAGTCCTGGAAATCGCCGGCGAGCGGGTTGCGGTAGAACAGCGGCACCGTGGTGGTGCCCCACCACTGGTCGCCCATCACCTGGACGTCCGATTCGTACGGCTTGCCGTCGGCCTTCACCGGGAAGATCGGCGCGCGGAAGTTCACCGGGTCGTTCGCGATGTGGAGCACCTTGACGGTCTCGCCAGTGACGGGATTCTGCCACTCGTCGAGGATCTTGCCCGTCGCCGGATCCTTGTAGAACAGGATCTCGCGGGACACCATGCGGAATCCCTTGCCGCGCGCCGGGTCGGCGACCGTCACGCACTGTCGTACGTTCATTCCCTCGAAGCGGAACAGCAGCTTGTCGGGCTCGCCGGGCACGCGGCTGAACGTCTCGCCGGTCCAGTAGTAGACGGTCGGGCGCTGGTCCTCCGTGGAGCACTGCACCTTGCGGAACGCCGCGATCGCGCCCTCCGGCGTGCCGAGGTCGATGACCCTGGCGGGCTTGGCCGCGAAGGCCGCCGACGTTGCGGCGAGTGCCGCGGCGAGCGCGAGGCCGCGCGTGAACGAGTTGTGCATGGACGGTCTCTCCCTGAGGCGTGTGCCCGGGAGGATTATGTCCGGACAACTGCCGGGACGGAAGTCAGGCGCCGGCGCGCTCCATCCAGTGCGCGACGTTGCGCAGGTTGGTCCAGGCGCCCTCGCGGTCGTGCCAGCCACGCAGCCAGTGGACGAGATCGGCCGGATCGTGGCCACGGTCCGCGGCGCGGGCGGCGATCAGGCGCGCGAACAGGCCGGGTTCCGGGCGGGGGTCGAGCGTCTCTTCGAGCATCGGCGCGGCTCCTGGTAGGGGTCGCCGCACATTTGAGCCGCCGCGCGTGACGGCTGCGTGACGCCTGCGTTGCCGGCCGATGACTCCGCGGCGGCTCAGCTGCCGCGCAGCGCGCCCCACAGCGTCCACGCGCCGATCACGATGAAACCGATGCCGGCCACGATCGACAGGTGCCGCGTGTTCACGTAGTTGGACAGCGCGCTGCCGGCGACGACTGCAATGGCCGTCGAGGCCACCAGCGCCGCCGCCGCGGCGAAGAACACGGCGAGCGCGGTGTTCTGCTTGTTCGAGGCGAACAGCACCGTGGCGAGCTGCGTCTTGTCGCCGAGTTCGGCGAGGAACACCGTGCCGAAGATCGCGGCCGTGGTCTTGAGGTCCATCGTCTGCTCCGCTGCCGTCAAGCCGGCTCGAGGTAGGTGTAGCCGTTCAGTTCGCCGTCGTAGAAGCGGCGCAGGGCCTGGCTCTCGGCGAGCGACATGCGCCCTTCGCGCACGGCGCGCTCGCAGTCGCGCACCAGCTGCGGCCCGAGGCGGTCGACGTCGTCCTCGATCCACCAGCCGCCCTCGTCGTGCAGCTTGATGTGCACGACGTGCGTGTCGCCGAACAGGTTGTGCAGGTCGCCGAGCGTCTCCTGGTAGGCGCCCACCATGAACGCGGCGAGGTAGTAGGGTTCGGGCTCGCGCAGTTCGTGCACCTCGAGCGTCCGCTTCGTCTCGCGCATGCTCGGGAAGTGGTCGATCTTGCCGTCCGAATCGCAGGTGATGTCGGCGAGCACTGCGTTGCGCGTCGGCTTCTCGTCCAGCCGGTGGATCGGCATGATCGGGAACAGCTGGTCGATGGCCCAGCTGTCCGGCAGCGACTGGAACACCGAAACGTTGCAGAAATAGATGTCGCTCAGGATCTGCTCGAGGCCCTCGAGTTCCTCCGGCACGGCCTCGAGGCGGCGGCAGAAGTCGCGGATCTTCGCGCAGGTGGCCCAGTACAGGCGCTCGACCAGGCCGCGGTGCTCGAGGCTGAGGTAGCCGAGGTTGAACATCTGCAGCGCCTGTTCGCGGGCCTGCAGGGCGTCGTGATAGCACTCGACGAGGCGGCGCTGGGTGATCGAGCGGTAGGCGTCGCGCAGGTCGGCCACCGGCTGCGGCACGTCCTCCTCGCCCTCGTGGCCGCGCGCATCCTGCTCGCTCACCGCGAAGCGGTCGAGCGCGGAGCTGCCGAGCGCGTTGAACACGAGCAGGCTGTGGTGCGCGGCGATGGCGCGGCCCGACTCGCTCACGATCACCGGGTGCTCGACCTCGCGCGCGTTGCAGACGCTCGCGATGCGGTAGACGACGTCGCTCGCATACTCCGCCATCGTGTAGTTCATCGACGACGAGTAGTTGGTGCGGCTGCCGTCGTAGTCGACGCCGAGGCCGCCGCCGATGTCGATGTAGCGCAGCCCGGCGCCCATCAACTTGAGCTCCGCGTACACGTGCGCCAGCTCGTTGACGGCGTCCTTCACGCGGCGGATGTCCTGCAGCTGGCTGCCGGGGTGGCAGTGCACGAGCTGCAGGCAGTCCTCCATGCCCTGTTCCTTGAGCACCCGGAACAGCTCGAGGATCTCGGTCACGAACAGGCCGAACTTGGACTTCTCGCCCGACGACTCGCGCCAGCGCCCCGCGCCCTCGCTCGCGAGCTTGACGCGCACGCCGATGCGCGGCCGGACGTCGTACGCCTTGGCGTGCTTCAGGATCAGGGCGAGTTCGCTGAAGTTCTCGACCACCGGGATGATGGTGCGGCCGAGCTTGGTGGCGAGGATCACGGCCTCGATGTAGCTGTCGTCCTTGAAGCCGTTGCAGACGATCATCCGCTCCGACTCACCCTCGGTCATTGCCATGACGGCGAGCAGCTCGGGCTTCGACCCCACCTCGAGGCCGAAGCCGAACTCACGCCCGTAGCCATACACTTCCTCGACCACCAGCCGCTGCTGGTTCACCTTGATCGGGAACACCGCGGTGTAACGGTTGCGGTAGTCGTTCTCGGCGATCGCGGTCGCGAACGCGTCGTGCAGGCGCTTCAGGCGGTGGCGCAGGATGTCGGAGAAGCGCACCACCACGGGCGTGGTGAGGTCGCGCGCCTCGAGGCCGCGGATCACCTCGTGCAGGTCGATCTCGTGCTCGTTGGTCTGGTCCGGGCGCACGACGACGTGGCCCGCGGCATTGATGCCGAAGTACCCGTTGCCCCAGGCGTTGACGCCGTAGAGCTCGAGGGAGTCCTCGATGTCCCAGGGGCTGCCCGGCATGGGCTTGCGTGCGCTCGTCTCCACCAGCTGCGGCTCCGGGGTCGGGAAAAAAAAGGGGCGCGAACGATAGCAGAAGCGGCCCGGAAAATATCGTAGCGCGAACGGGCCGCTCAGGGCATCACGCCGGTCGCGACGGGACGCGACGGATCGCGTGACCACTCGCTCCACGATCCGGGGTAAAGGCGGGCGCCGGTGAGGCCGGCGTGCTCGAGCGCGAGCAGCACATGGCACGCGGTCACGCCCGATCCGCAGTAGACGATCGCGGACTCCGGCGCGACGCCGTCGAGGCTCGCGGTGAGTGTGTCGCGCAGCACCTGCGGTGGCAGGAACCGGCCTTGGCTGTCGAGACTCATTCCGAATGGATGGTTGCGGGCCCCGGGAACGTGGCCGGCCACCTTGTCGATCGGTTCGACCTCGCCCCGGTAGCGCTCGGGTGCACGCGCGTCCAGGATGCGTACCGCCGGGTTCGTCGATGCGGAGAGCACTTCCGCCGCAGCCACGGCCATCTCCGGACGTGGCCGCGCGATGAAGTTGCCGGGCGCGGGCGCCGGGACATCCTCGGTGAGCGGCAGGCCGAGTTGCAGCCAGCGGCGCATGCCGCCGTCGAGCACGGCGACCGCGTCGTGGCCGAGCCAGCGCAGCATCCACCACAGGCGGGCAGCGTGGGCGCCGTTGTTGTCGTCGTAGGCCACCACGCGCGAGTCGGCGTTCACGCCCCAGGCCCGCAGCCGGGCCGCGAACTCCTCCGCTGCCGGCAGCGGGTGGCGGCCCGAGGTCGCGGTCGCAGGCGCGGACAGGTCGGTGTTCAGGTCCGCAAAGACCGCCCCGGGGACGTGCTCATCCGCGTACGCGGCACGGCCGTACGCCGGCCGGGCCAGGTCGAAACGGCAGTCGAAGACGCGCAACCGCGCATCGCCGAGCAGGGACGCCAGTGCCTCGGCCTCGATCAGGGTGCGCGTGGTCATGTCCGCTGCTCCGTGGCCGCGATACCGCGGCGCTGTTCCCGACAGTACAATCCCGGCGCCGCGCCCGCCCGGGCCGGCGGCCTTCCGGAGGATCCGCGATGGCGCTCGAACTCTATTGGGGCAGTGGCAGCCCGTACGCCTGGCGGGTGCAGCTCGCGCTCGAGTACAAGCGGCTCGCGTACGAGTCGCGCCTGCTGCAGTTCTCGATGCAGGAACACAAGTCGCCGCAGATGCTGCGCATGAATCCGCGCGGCCGCGTGCCCGTGCTCAGGGACGGCGACTTCGTGGTGTTCGAGTCGCTCGCCTGCCTGCTGTACCTCGACCGCAAGTATCCCGAGCCACCGCTGTTCGGCCGCACGCCGGAAGAGGCGGGCACGATCATGCGCGTCATCTGCGAGTACCAGGCGTACGCCGAGCATCACCTGATGGAGATCGTGCACGCGGTGTTCTTCGAGAACATGGACGAGCGGGCCGAGGAGGTCACTCGCGCGATGCACGTGGTGGCCGGCGAAGCGCGGACCATCGAAGGCCGCTTGAGCGCTTCCGAGTGGCTGGTTGGGGAGCACGTTTCCGCCGCGGACATGGTGGTGTTCCCCGGCATCATGCTGCTGCTGCGCGCGATGGAAAAGCGCGAGGCGGGCGACCTGCGCTCGCGCTTCCTGCCGATGGACACGACGTACCCGGCCATCGCCCGCTGGATCAAGCGCATGGAGAGCCTGCCGGGTTACGACCGCACTTTTCCACCGCACTGGCGCGAGGGCGCGCCGCGGGGCTGAGCAAGTGCGGCGGATGCGGCCCGGGCCGAGGGGGTGACCCCCCGGCGTTTCCGGGTAAACTACGCAACTTCCCATCGGTCATCCGATCCCGAGGCGGTCACCAGCAATCATGAGCCATTACCCGGTCCACGTCGCGTTCCCCGGTCGCCTGATCATGGTCGGCTTCGGCAGCATCGGCCAGGGTGTCCTGCCGCTCATCCTGCGCCACGTCGGCAT
>JAGVUU010000137.1 GCA_019136105.1 Gammaproteobacteria bacterium | reverse complement strand
TAGTGAATAGTGATTGGGCGGAGGTCTGGTGGCGACTCCACCGGACTGCCTCAGCACTTCTGCTGCTCGCTAATCACCAATCACCAATCACCAATCACCAGTCACTAATCACTAAGGAAACTCTGATTTACCGAGGTAGTCTGAGGCGTGGGCTTTTTGAAAGCGAGCGCCTCGATGAAGCAGCAGACCCTGGCGGGGCTTGAGAAGTACGCGAAGAAGACCCGCCGCGCGCAGTTTCTGTCGGAGATGGACCGAGTGGTGCCGTGGGCGGAGCTGTGCGCGCTGATTGAGCCGCACTATCCCAAGGGCAGCCCGGAGGGCGGCCGGCCGCCGGTCCCGCTCGAGCGGATGCTGCGCATTTACTTCCTGCAGCAGTGGTTCAACCTGTCCGACCCGGCGGTGGAGGATGCGCTCTACGACTCCACTGCGATGCGCGAGTTCGTCGGCATCGACCTGGGCCGTGAGGCGGCGCCCGATGAGACGACAGTGTGCAAGTTTCGCAAGCTTCTGGTGAAGCAGCGGCTCGGCAAGGCGCTGCTGAAGGGTGTGAACGAGCACCTGCGCCGCCAGGGCATCAAGTTGAGCAACGGCACGATCGTCGATGCGACGATCATCAGCGCGCCGAGTTCGACCAAGAACGGCGACGGGCAGCGCGATCCAGAGATGGGGCACACCGTGAAGGGCAAGGAATACTTCTTCGGGATGAAGGCGCATGTGGGCGTCGACAGCCGCCACAAGCTGATCCACACGGTGCAGGTGTCGCCGGCGAACTGGGCTGACTGCGAGGCGCTGCCGCACCTGCTGCGAGGTACTGAGACCAAGGTCTGGGGGGATCAGGCCTACCATGGGCAAACCGAGGCGATCCGTGCGGTGGCGCCCGGGGCGCAGGACTGCACCAACCGTCGCTCGCGCTACCGCGGCGGCGAGCGCATCGACCATGTGACCCGGGCGAAGAACCGTAACAAGTCGCGGGTGCGCGCCAAAGTCGAGCACACCATCGGCGTAATCAAGCGGATCTTCGGCTTCCGCAAGGTGCGCTACCGCGGGCTGGAGAAGAACCGCCATCGGCTGGAGGTGACGGCGGCACTGACCAACCTGTATCTGATGCGGCGAATGCTGCTGAGGGCTGCGGGATAGGTGTGCCCGGCGGGGGCGCACCGCGCGCCGTCGCAGCGATCGAGGCCCGCCGCGGGCCGAAAGAAAGGAAAATTGCGGCACCGAGGCCAAAAAATCGTCCCGCGCCTCGCAGGTCGCGTGATCCTTCGCACTAGACTCAGTACTTCAGAGCTTCCCTAACCTCTAACCTCTTCCTCACTGAGCGACGAACGCTCGAAACGCCTTCCCGCGCTCGTCCCACGCCACGGCGGCATCGGCGAGGATCGTGATCGCGGTGTCGAGCGCCTCAGGTGCGTGGCGCCGCATGTCGGCCGTGTTCTCGAACACCAGCACGTGACCGCGCGCCGGCCGCCAGCTCAGGTCGGCCAGGCAGTCGAAGAACGCGTCCCAATTGCCCCCGAACCACGCTGGGAACTCGAGCGCAGCCGCCGTGCGCTCGAGGAATTCGCTTTTCTCCGAGCAGCCGCCGAGGTCGATGCGGACGGCGTCGAGGCCAAGCGACTGCGCGAGGCGCACGACCGCGTCGGTGGCCCCGGGCGTCAGGTCGATGACCTGCACGGCCGCCGTCGGGGCGGCCTCGTTCGTGCCCAGGTCGATGCTCATCGGCCGACCTCCAGCTGACGGAACGAACGGTAGTGGTCGTCCGTGTAGTAGTACACCTCGGGCGGCTGGCCGCCCGTGACGATGCGTCGCGCGCCGCGGTCGCGCGAGCCGGGCGTCTCGACCGTGTACTCGCGGTAATAGCCGCGCGGGCGCTCGGGCAGCAGCCGTTCGCGATTCTGGAAAGTCGTGCCGTCGCGATCGTACGGGAAGGGACCGCCGCGCCCGATGAGCTCGAGCGTGCTGATCGCCTCGGGCGGAAGGAAAGACGGGTAGCGCGCACTCGACTCTGCTGCTGCCGACGGCGACTCGGCAGGAACCCCTGACACCGGATCGCCGGCCGGCGCGCGCGCCGACCACCACTCCGCGGCGAGAAAGGCGAGGAGCAGGAGTGCTGCGAGTCGAATCCATTTCGCCATCGGTCTTGTTCCCTCAGTGCCTGCGACGTGCGCTGATCACGTTCGGCAGGCTCGCGAGCCGGCTCAGCAAGCGGCTCAGTTCGTCGAGACCGTGCACGGTGACCGTGAGGTCGAGGTGCGCCGTATTCTCGGCCTTGTTGGTCGTCATGTTCATCGCAGAGATGTTGATGTGCTCGTCGGCCAGCACGCTCGTCACGTCGCGGGTGAGGCCCTTGCGGTCGAAGGCGTGGATCACGACCGCCGCGGGGAAGGTGCGCTCCGGGGAGGCGCGGCCCCAGTCCACCGCGAGCACGCGCTGCGGCTGCTGGTCGCGCATGCGCAGCAGGTTCGCGCAGTCGGCGCGATGGATGCTGACGCCGCGCCCGAGCGTGATGTAGCCCGCGATCGATTCGGGTGGCACCGGCCGGCAGCAGCGGGCGAACGTGCTCAGCAGGTCGCCGACGCCGTCGATGACCATCCCGCCGGGCTGGCTCGCGGCCCCCGGCTTGAACGTGCGTGGCTTCTGCGGTTCGTGCTCCTTCAGGCGCCGGTGCACGGCGCCCGCCACTTGCGCGACCGTGAGCTCGCCTTCGCCAAGCCCGACGTAGAGTGCGTCCAGGTTCGGCAGGCCGAGTTCGTCGAGGATCTCGGGGAGCGGCGGGGCGCGCACGCCGAGGCGATCGAGCTCGCGCTCGAGCATTTCGCGGCCCTGCTCGCGGTTCTGGCCCTCGTCGAGCTTGCGGAACCAGCTGCGCACCTTGGCGCGGTTGCGTTGCGAGGCGAGGTAGCCGAGCGCGGGCACCAGCCAGTCACGGCTCGGGTTCGGCTGTTTGGCCGTGATGATCTCGACGCTGTCGCCATTCGCGAGCTGGTAGTCGAGCGGCACCATGCGTCCGTTGACGCGCGCGCCGCGGCAGCGGTGCCCGAGGTTGGTGTGCACGTGGTAGGCGAAATCGAGCGGCGTGGCGCCGCGGGGCAGGTCCACGACCTCGCCACGCGGGCTCAGCGCGTACACCCGATCCTCGAACACCTCGGCCTGCAGGCCATCGAGCAGGTCCGGTTCGGCGCCCGTGCGGGACGTGGGCTCGAGCAGCTGGCGCAGCCAGTTGATCTTCTGCTGGAAGCTCGCCTCGGCCTTGCGGCCTTCCTTGTATTGCCAGTGGGCGGCCACGCCGAGTTCGGCGTGCTCGTGCATCTCGCGAGTGCGGATCTGCACCTCCAGCGGCAGGCGGCCGGGGCCGACCACGGCCGTGTGCAACGAGCGGTAGTTGTTCTCCTTCGGCGTGGCGATGTAGTCGTCGAATTCGCCCGGGATGTAGGGCCACAGTCCGTGCACGATGCCGAGCGCCGCATAGCACTCGGCGATGGTCTCGACCTGGATGCGGACCGCGAGCACGTCCATGACCTGCTCGAAGGCGAGACCCTTGCGCTGCATCTTCCGCCAGATGCTGTAGATGTGCTTCGGGCGGCCGGTGATCTCGGCCGTCACGCCTGCCTTGTCGAGTTCGCGCGCCAGCTCGCGGCGTACGTCCTCGATGTACTTCTCGCGCTCGTCGCGCTTGCTCCTGAGCCAGCCGGCGATGCGCT
>JAGVUU010000142.1 GCA_019136105.1 Gammaproteobacteria bacterium | reverse complement strand
CGCGAGTTCGCGTTCGCGTCCGAGGCGAAGTCCCTGCTCGCCGTGCCCGGCGTGCAGGCAAGGCTCGATCCGGCCGCGCTGGCGCAGTACCTCTCGGTCGGCTACGTGTGCGCGCCCAACGCGATGTTCGAGGGCATGCGCAAGCTCGAGCCTGGCACGGCGCTGATCGCCGAGGCGGGCCAGGTGCGCACGCACCGCTACTACCGCCTGCCAGGCCGCATCGACGACATCCGCAGCGAGCGGCAGTGGGCGGAAGCCGTCCGCAGCGAGATCGAGCGTGCGGTGCGCGACCAGATGGTGAGCGACGTGCCGATCGGCGCCTTCCTCTCGGGCGGCATCGACTCGAGCGCGGTCGTGGCGTTCATGAGCCGGCACAGCGCGCAGCCGGTCAAGACCTATGCCATCGGCTTCCACGGTTCGACGGGGGCGCAGCTCTACAACGAGTTGCCGTACGCGCGGCAGGTGGCCGGCCAGTTCGGCACCGATCACCACGAGATCCTCGTGCAGCCCGACGTCGCGACGCTGCTGCCGCAGCTGGTGTGGCACCTCGACGAGCCGGTCGCCGACGCAGCGTTCATCACCACCTACCTGGTGTCGAAGTTCGCGCGACAGGATGTCACCGTGATCCTGTCGGGCGTGGGCGGCGACGAGCTGTTCGGCGGCTACAAGCGTTACCTCGACGAGCACTACCGCGGCCTGTACCGGCGCATCCCGGCACTGATTCGCAACGGGCTGATCGAGCCGCTCGCCGGCTGGCTGCCGAGCGACCGGCACAGCCGGCTGCTCAACCAGATGCGTCTCGCCAAGGCGTTCCTGCTGGCCGACCGGTTGCCGTTCGACGAACGCTACCGGGCCTACATGCAGGTGTTCGATGCGGCCGAACGGCGCGATCTGCAGCGAGACCCGCTGCCCGAGTTCGACGACTGCATCGCGCGCGGGTTTGCCGGCGCGCAGACCACGGACGCGCTGCGACAGCTGATGGACGTGGACTTCGCCACGCAGCTGCCCGACGACCTGCTGCTGCTGACCGACAAGATGAGCATGGCCGTGTCGCTCGAGTGCCGGGTGCCGCTGCTCGACCAGCGCCTGGTGGAGCTGGCGGCCAGCATGCCGGGGCACCTGAAGGTGAGGGGCGGCGAACTCAAGTACATCCTCAAGCGGGCGCTCGAGGGTGTGCTGCCCGCCAGCATCCTGCACCGGGAGAAGCGCGGCTTCGGCGCGCCGATGGGGGCGTGGCTGCGTGCCGAGCTGGCGCCGGTGCTGCGCGACGTGCTGTCGCGCGAGTCGATCGTGCGCCGGGGCCTGTTCGACCCGGCAGCCGTCGAGCGCACGATCCGCGAGCACGAGCAGCAGCGAGCCGATCGCACCGACCACCTGCTGTCGCTGATCAACCTCGAGATCTGGTGCCGCCTGTACCTCGACGGGGAGTCGGCAAGCGGCGTCGCGGACCACCTCAAGCAGGCGCTGGCCGCATGACGCCTGCCCGGATGCGCGTCCTGTTCGCCTGCCACCGCGTGCCGTACCCGCCGAAGCGGGGCGGCAAGATCCGTCCATTCAATATCATCCGCCACCTGCACGAGCAGGGGCACGAAGTGACGGTCGCGTCGCTCGCGCGCTCGCAGGCCGAACTCGACGAAGCGGAAGACCTCGGCCGCCACTGCTCGCATCGCCTGGTCGAGGTCGTGCACGACCACGTCGCCTGGCCGCGCATGGTGGCGTGGCTGCCTACGCCGCGGCCGTCGAGCCTCGGCTACTTCCACTCGCCGCGGCTGCTGCAGAGGGTCAGGGAACATGCCTCCCACCCGCGCGACGGAAAAGGAGCACGTCCCTTCGACCTCGTGTTCGTGCACTGCGCGTATGCGGCGCCGTACGTGCTCGAGGTCCCGGCACGCCTGCGGATCATGGACTTCGGCGACATGGACTCGCAGAAGTACCGCGAGTACGCGCAGCAGAGGTCGTTCCCGCTGACGCTGGGCTACTGGCTCGAGGCCGTGAAGCTCGAGCGCGCGGAGATGGCACTGGCCCGGCGCTTCGACTTCGCCACCTGCACCACGCGCTCGGAGATGGAGTCGATGCGGCGTCTCGGCGCCACCGTGCCGGCCGACTGGTTCCCGAACGGCGTGGATGCGCAGTACTTCTGCCCGGCCGGCGAGCCCTACGACCCGGACCTCGTCAGTTTCGTCGGCCGCATGGACTATTTCCCAAACCAGCAGGCGGTGACGAAGTTCTGCGCGGAGGTGCTACCCGAACTCCAGCGGCGACGTCCGGGGACGCGCTTCGAGATCGTGGGCGCCGATCCTTCGCCAGCGATCCGTGCCCTCGGGCAGCGGCCGGGGGTGACGGTCACGGGGTCCGTGCCCGACGTGCGTCCCTTCGTGACGCGCGCGGCGCTGACGGTGGCGCCGCTCGAGATCGCGCGCGGCACGCAGAACAAGATCCTCGAGTCCATGGCGATGGGGGTGCCGGTGGTCTGCAGCCGGCAGGCCGTCGGCGGCGTCGATGCGGTGGCGGGCGAGCACCTGCTCGCGTACGACACGCGCGAACAGTTCGTCGAGGCGGTGCTCGGCGTCCTTCAGTCCCCCGCGCTGCGTGCCACGCTGGCCGAGGCCGGTCGCGCGCGTGTGCTCGCGAATCACAGCTGGGCAGCCTCCATGCGCCGCATGGACGTGTTGATTGCCTCACAGTTCGAGCGACGATCCGCGGCCTAGAATGGCCAGGTCTGTCCTGAAGCAAGAATTCCATGAAAATCAGCATCTTCGGTCTCGGATACGTCGGCGCCGTCTCGATGGCGTGCCTTGCCCGCGACGGCCACGAGGTGATCGGCGTCGACCTCGACCCGCTCAAGCTCGAACTCATCCGCGGCGGTCGCTCGCCGATCGTGGAGGAGGGCATCCAGGAGCTCACCGCGCAGGTCGTGAAGAGCGGCCGCGTGACCGTCACCGACGACGTGGCCGCCGCTGTCCGTGCCACCGATCTCTCGTTCATCTGCGTCGGCACGCCGTCGAGCCCGAACGGCAGCCAGGACCTGTCCGCCGTGCGCCGCGTTTCGGAGCAGATCGGGGCCGCGCTCAAGGACAAGCCCGGCTACCACACGGTGATCATGCGCTCGACGTTGCAGCCGGGCGCTATGGTCTCGGTGGTGCAGGCGGGCCTCGAGTCGGCCAGCGGCAAGCGCGCCAACGTCGACTTCGGCCTCGGCTTCCAACCCGAGTTACTGCGCGAAGGCAGCTCGATCAAGGACTACGACAACCCGCCGTTCACGGTGATCGGTACCGAGGACGAGCGCGCCGCCGCGGTGCTGCGCGAGGTGTTCGGGCACCTGAAGTGCGAGTTCCTCGTCACGTCGATCGGCGTGGCCGAGATGCTCAAGTACGCCTGCAACGCCTTCCACGCGGTGAAGATCACGTTCGCCAACGAGATCGGCCGCCTGGCGCGCAGCGTCGGCGTGGACGGCCGCGCCGTCATGGACCTGGTCTGCAAGGACACGCGGCTCAACATCTCGCCGGTGTACATGAAGCCGGGTTTTGCGTTCGGCGGCTCGTGCCTGCCGAAGGACCTGCGCGCGCTGACCTACGTGGGCAAGCAGAACGACGTCACGACGCCCATGCTCGGCAACGTGATGGGCAGCAACCGCGCCCACATCGATCACGCGCTCGACCTCGTGGCACAGTCGGGCAAGCGCAAGGTCGGCATGGTGGGCCTGAGCTTCAAGCCGGGCACCGA
>JAGVUU010000146.1 GCA_019136105.1 Gammaproteobacteria bacterium | reverse complement strand
ATCGCTACATACCGAACAGGCGGCGATCATCGTCCCTGACCAACCCCTGCTCGAGCCAACGCCCGAGCAACTCGCGATCCATCTCGCCGTGCTCCACCTTCGCGAGCACGATTGCCCCCACCAGGATCTTGCGACGCGTGTCGGCCTTGCGCTCACGCCTTGACTCGAGCGTGCGCCGCCGAGCCTCCACCGCCTGCTGCCGCTCCTTGAGTTGCCGGAGCTTCGCCTTGAGCTCTGCGATCTTCGCCAGCCGCTTCGATCCGGCGGCCCCACGCTCATCCACCCGCTCAATCATCCTGCTACACCTCCCACGCTCACCAACCCTGCTCGCCAAACCACCGCGCCCCGGCGTTCGTGTGCTCGATCGTTCCAGTGCCGGCCCACACGCATTCCCGCGCCAATCAGATCGGAGGCGGGGCAGGGGACCCCGCGAG
Source organism: Gammaproteobacteria bacterium (assembly GCA_019136105.1). GTDB lineage: Bacteria > Pseudomonadota > Gammaproteobacteria > Steroidobacterales > Steroidobacteraceae > RPQJ01. The sequence goes on along the minus strand of JAGVUU010000146.1, from coordinate 5,173 downwards.
CGAGCACCAGTGCGAGCGTCTGCCCTAAGCCTGATCGGACGCGAGTGGATATTCGACGATGTATTCGTGAATGAGGCCTGCTGCATTTGTGGGCGATTCGCACAGAAATGCAGCGAGCCGTGGGTGGTCGATCGGTGTAGCGTCCGCCCCCGACGCGCCGATTCGTCGTGAGAGCCAGAACGCAGTGGTCACGTGATGAACGATCCGAAAGCCCCGGACCCCGGCAAGGAGGGCGCACTTATGCAACCTTGCAGGTTGCGTGCGGCAGGGGGACGCAGCTCCGCGCTCCCCCTGCACCCCCTCGCGCACTGCTCACGGCCGTTGCATTGCTTCTCGCAACGGCCGCGCCAGCGCGCATGCGCCGCCGCCCGGCATCCCTGCCGAGCGCCGTCGCCGGCGGCACGCGCATCGCGCTCGACGCCCGCACCTGTGCGTTGGCTCGGTACGCTGTCGCGAATCCGCACTCCGCATCATCGCGCTCCACGTCCGTTTGAGTTCGTGCTGTGCGCCTGTCGCGGGCGTGTCGGTGGTTCCACACCTGCACCCTCGCCCTTGCGTCGGCTCGTCGCGCATCCGCGCGTCTGCAGCTGGCGCTCGATCGCTTCGCTTCGTGCTGTGCTCCTCCTTCGCGCTGGCCTCGCCCGCATCGCCTGTATCGTTCTGGTTCCTCCGCTCCCGTGATGGCCATCTTCCACCTGTCGGTGAAGGCCATCGGCCGCGCGCAGGGACGCAGTGCCACGGCTGCGGCTGCGTATCGCTCGGCGACGCGCATCGAGGACGAACGCACAGGCCTCGTGCACGATTACTCACGCAAAGGCGGCGTCCTGCACCGCGAGATCGTGACGCCCGAGGATGCGCCGTCCTGGGCACAGGATCGGGCGCGGCTATGGAACGCCGCCGAGCTCGCCGAGAATCGTAGGAACTCGACGGTCGCGCGCGAGTTCGAGGTCGCACTGCCCGGTGAACTGAAGCGCGATGAACAGAGGCGACTGGCCTGTGCGCTCGCCCAGGAGATCACCGCGCGGCACAAGTGCGCGGTGGACGTCGCGATCCATGCGCCGTCCCGCCGCGGCGATGAGCGCAATCACCATGCACACCTGCTCCTCACCACCCGCCGATTGACCGCCGACGGGTTCACAGAGAAGACGCGTGAGCTTGATGACCTGAAAAGCGGCGAGGTGGTGCGCTGGCGTGAGCGCTGGGCATCACTCGTGAATGAGCACCTTGCCGAACGCGGGCACGACGCGCGCGTCGATCACCGCTCTCTCAAAGGGCAAGGCGAGGAGCGCGAGCCCAGCTACCACAAGGGCCCTGCCGTCACCGCAATCGAGCGGCGCGCGGAGCGTTCGTTCGTGGCGGAGCGCACCCGCGAGGAAGTGACCGAACGCCTGCGGGCTGCCGCCGAGCTCGGCCGACTCGAACGCGAATCGAGGACGCTCGATCGCGCGATCATTGACACGACCACCCGGCTCCAGACCGCACTCGCACATCGGGATGCAACACCGGCTCAATCCCTCGACGTCAATCGACGCGAGGCCCAGGCCGCCTGGCTCGCCGCCCGCGGTGACGCCCGGCCGCCCGACCTGGTCACTAGGACCCGGGACCGCGCCATCGACCTGAGCGGCGATCTCGCCGCCGCGCGTCGCGAAGCACGCGAGCAATGGCTCGCGCAACGCGACTCAAAGAGCACCACACCAATCGCCGACGTCGCCGAAGGGCAGGGCAAGGAACCGACGCGCTCGAAGCTCATCCTGCCCGACGATGACCTCGCGAGGTAGCGGGCCCGGAGCCCCGCACACCGCGCCAGACTCGCGCGCCCGACCGTGGGCGAGCCGCATTGTTCCTGATGGCAAGGCGTCACGCCGGCGGGACAATTCTCCCCAGGAGGTTTCGTATGGACACGACGATGCCGCGACGTCACGCCGTCCGTGTGTGCCTCTGCCTGATGGGCGCGCTCGCGCTCACTGCAGGGCCGGTGCCGGCCTTCGAGACCGTACCGGACAAGCCCTACGGCGAGGAGTGGCGCGACGTGTCGCCGGAGTTGGCGGACGATGTCCCGGCCATCGACTTCTGGAAGACGCTGGATCCGAAGATTCCGGAGAAGTACTTCTACTATCGCCCCAGCGCGTACCTGTTCGCGCTCCGCTACCCCATTTCCACGGTCGCTGAGTCGAATTCGCGCGAGTTCCGTCTTGCAGTGAAAGCGTTTCAGCACGACATTGGCGCGAAGCCAACGGGCGTGCTGACCGTCGCGCAGTACATCACGCTCGAGGATCGGGCCGCGTGGTTGCGCACGGGGTGGGTCGATCCGTGGTTTGGGGTACCGTCCATGGACGCCGTGCCGCCCGGCGGCACGGGAACCGCATTCGTAGGTTCCGGTGGGGATTCTGAATCGCTGGAGATCTATGGCGTGCTTGCTCCGAAGCCTCGCCCGAAGGGTACGGATCGAACGATGATCACCATCAATGCCCGGTGCACGCACGCAGATCGCCGCTGCATCGTCAGCACGGTCGGCGAGTTCTGGTTCGGAGCATTTGGTTATGACGGGCCGCTGGAGCACGCGAGCATTCCGGAGGCGGAAACCGAGATTCTCGAGGTCACGGAGTGGAGCGACGAGCGTATCGTCGCGGCTGCGCGATCGGAACAATCCGAAGAATCCGAGGCCGGCTCGTGTCTCATGATCCTGTCGCCGCTGCGCAAGGTGGTCCTTGGTTACACGGAACGAGCCCAAGCCGCCGATCCGCAGAAGGTTCCTCCTCCTGCATGCGTTCCCGAACACGAACTCGACGTGTCGGAGCCGGGTGAAGACGATCAACCGACATCCGCTCAATCGTTGCCACCCGTTTCGACGCTCTACAGTCAGCCGGCCCGCCGCTTCGTTGTCGACTGGAAGGCGAAGAGAGAGGAGTACAGGCAAGCCATTCGCGCGGCCAAGGAGCGCGCCAAGCGGGAGCGGGCACCGCCGGCTCGGTGACCGACCCGCCAATCGTCCCGACTGTGCGCGGAGGCATGTGCCGGTGAAAATGCCGCGCAGCACAATTGTGGCCTGATGGTCGAAGCACCGAGCCTCCGGGCGGACGGCTCTGCGAGCCTCGTGCCGCCCTGCGGCACGAGGCTCGCAGAGCCGTCCGCCCGAATCTCCAACCGCATTTCTCCCCGTTCCCACCACATTTCCGACTAGACCCCCGAACCCCCACTCCCCAACGCTGTCGCGACAGCTCATAAGCTCCCGCGACACGTGCTCCTGGACTCGAACCCCCTTGCCTGGCTGACCCGCTTCCACGGCCTCGACGCCTGGATCCTGGTCTATGCAGTCACCGCGCTGCCGCTCTTCCTCGGAGTGCTGCAGGCGCGGGCACCCTCCACGAAGCTCCTGACCTCCCCGATCCTCGCTTTGCCCGTCTCCGCACTTGCGGTGCTGTTCGTCGCGATGCTGCGCAACTCGCTCCTGCAGTGGCAGCCGCAGCTCATTACCACCCACGTCCGCAGCTTCGAACTCGCGGCACTCGCGACCTTGATGCTCTTCGGTTACTTCGCGGGCCTCGCCTCCGCGCGCACTCAATCCACGCTCGCCGTGAAGCGTGGTACGGTGATTGAGGACGGCACCCGACGCACTCGACGCAAGGGCAGGGGAGCACTCACGCTCGCTGGCCTCGAGGTGCCAGCGGCCGACGAGCCCAAGCACTTCAAGATGCTCGGCACCACCGGCACCGGCAAATCCACCGCGATCCGCGAGCTTCTCACCGGTGCGCTCGCGCGCGGCGACCGCGCCGTGATCGCCGACCCCGACGGCGGGTATCTCAGCCGCTTCTACGATCCCGCCCGTGGGGACGTGATCCTGAACCCGTTCGATACGCGTGCCCACGCCTGGCACCTGTACGGTGAACTCGACGCACCCCACGACGTCGAGCAACTCGCCCGTTCATTGATCCCCGACTACGACGGGGCCGACAAGAGCTGGCGCGGTTACGCCCGCACGTTCTTCTCAGCCGTCACCCGCCAGACACACGAGGCCGGGATCTCAGACCTCGCTGAGCTCTACCGGGCCCTCACGGCCGCGGACAGCGAAGAACTCCGCCTGCTCACCGCCGGCACACCCGCGCAACCGTTCCTCGAGGGCGGCAACGAACGCATGTTCGGCTCGATCCGCTCCGTGACCGGGGCTGCGCTCACCGCGCTCGACTACCTCTCCACGCAACAGGGACCACCCCTCGCGGTACGCGACTGGGTGCGACAGGGCAGGGGCGTGCTGTTCCTCCCCTACCAGGCCAACGAGATCGCCGCACTGCGCTCGATCATCTCGGCCTGGCTGCGCCTTGCGATCTTCCAGGCCATGAGCGGCGGGGAAGGGGACCAGCGTCTCTGGTTCGTGGTCGACGAGCTCGACGCCTTGGGCCCCATCGACGGACTGAAGGACGCGCTCGCCCGTCTCAGAAAGTTCGGCGGACGTTGCGTGCTGGGTTTCCAGTCAATCGCACAGGTCTCTTCGACATACGGCCACGGCGAAGCGCAGACCATCGTCGAGAACTGCAGCAACACGCTGATACTCCGCTGCGCTGCGAGCGAGAACGGCGGCACTGCGCGCTTCGCCTCGAAACTGATCGGCGAACGCGAGGTGATCCGCCCCACGATCTCCCGCACCCGCCGTACCGGGCTCTTCACCGATCCTCACCGCAGCGTGAGCCGCGGCGAGCAGCACGTCACCGAGGCAGCGGTTCTTCCCGCAGAGGTTGAGCAACTTCCCGACCTGTCGGGCTACCTGAAGTTTGCCAGCCAGCCAGCCTGGCTCCGCATCCGCCTCCAACCGAACTGAGGACGGCCCGCGCTGAACCCACCGCGCCGTGGCGCGGTCATGGACGGCCCAGCAGGCTGTCGAGCTGGCGACGCCAGCGTCTGCCTTCACCGTGCGAGCGGCCAGTGCGCCGCCACTCAACCCTCAAGTCCAAGAAACCCCCGCATCCGTTCGAGTTCCGCGGCGAGTTCCTCCTGGAAGCCCGCTTCTGTGGGCGCACGCCCGGCCACGTACCCGAACTCGCTGCGGAGCTGCCCGTCCGCGACCGACAGGTTGCCCCAGCCGATCACGTGATCGCCCCACAGGAGCGGCAGGGCGTAGTACCCGAGCTTGCGCTTCGCCGGCGGCGTATACGCTTCGAAACGGTAACGCCAACCCCAC
>JAGVUU010000033.1 GCA_019136105.1 Gammaproteobacteria bacterium | reverse complement strand
GGTAGATCAGGAACGGGGCAGGGCGGCCCTCGGAGGCGTTCTTGACCGCATTCCAGATGTCGACGAGGTTCGAGACGTCCCACTGGAGCTCTTCGGCCGAGCGGCCCACGCCGGCCGTGCGCACGATGGCGCCCATGCCGTCGGGGATCTGCAGGCTGTCCATCGCCTCGCGCAGCTGGTCGCGGTCGTCACCCTCGATGCGGCGCGAGACGCCGCCCGCGCGCGGGTTGTTGGGCATCAGCACCAGGAAGCGGCCGGCGAGGTTCACGAACGTGGTGAGCGCCGCGCCCTTGTTGCCGCGCTCTTCCTTCTCGACCTGGACGATGACCTCCTGGCCTTCCTCGATCAGGTCGCGGATGGCGGGGCGGCCCTCGGCACCCTCCGCGCGGGCCTTGAAGTAATCGCGGGAGACTTCCTTCAGCGGCAGGAAGCCGTGGCGCTCGGCGCCGTAATCGACGAAGCAGGCCTCGAGGCTGGGCTCGACGCGGGTGATCCGACCCTTGTAGACGTTGGCTTTCTTGGTTTCCCGGGACGGGATCTCGATGTCGAGGTCGTAAATCCGTTGGCCATCAACCAGTGCAACGCGCAACTCTTCTTCTTGAGTTGCGTTGACGAGCATTCTTTTCATCGGTCCTCGCAATGTTTGCGTAATGGACCGTGAACGGCCGGACGGGGGGTGCCGTGGCTGTGTGGAGAGGTCTTGCAGCGGCGTGGGTCATGCGGCTGTCGTGTGGCGCGCGCACCAGGGTGGTGCAGGCGCCGGACCGAATCCTGTGCTTGTTGGCATCTTGCCCGCCGGTGGTCGCGCGGGCCCACCGCCCGCCCGGGCTGTGGCACCTGCGCGTGTTCACGGCAGTGCGATGGTCTGACATGTCAGAACCAACTAAGATGGGACTCTAGCAAGTGACCTCCGGTAAATCAATGGCTTACGAGAACGGCGCGCCGGCGACGGAAGATTCCGTGAAATCGGTTGCAGGCGGCGTGCAATACGTCGAGGCGGGTGAGGGTGATGCGGGCCAGCGCCTCGACAACTTCCTCGTGAGGGTACTCAAGGGAGTGCCGCGCACCCACGTGTACCGCCTGCTGCGCAAGGGCGAGGTCCGGGTGAACAGCAAGCGCGCGAAGCCGGACCAGCGCGTCGAAGCCGGCGACCGCATCCGCTTGCCCCCGATCCGCCGTCCGGAGCCCGCGGCCGCGGGCAGCGTGCGTCCGCCAAGCCCGTCCCTGCAGAAGCTCGTCACCGGGGCGATCGTGTACGAAGACGACGACCTGCTGGTGCTCAACAAGCCCGCCGGAGTCGCAGTGCACGGTGGCAGCGGAATGGCGCACGGGGTGATCGAGGTGCTGCGCGCAGCACGTCCCGACGCCAAGGAACTGGATCTCGTGCACCGGCTCGACCGGGAGACCAGCGGCTGCCTGATCGTCGCCAAGCGCCGGGCGGCGCTGCGTGACCTGCACGCCCAGTTGCGCGAAGGCCAGGCCGAGAAGCGCTACCTCGCACTGGTCTGCGGCAAGTGGAACCTCGGCCAGAAGCGCATCGAGCTGCCGCTCGCCACGGGCGAGCGCCGCGGCGGGGAGCGGCACGTCGCGGTGCGGACCCACGGCCAGATGGCGGTGAGCACCTTCCGGCCGGTGCAGTTCTTCGGCAACGTCGCTTCGCTGGTCGAGATCGAGATCGGCACCGGCAAGACGCACCAGATCCGTGTGCACGCCGCCTACGCGGGCCATCCCGTGGCCGGCGACGACAAATACGGCGACCGGGACTGCAACGAGGTGCTGAAGAACTACGGGCTCAGCCGGATGTTCCTGCACGCGGCGTCGATCGGCGTGAACCGGCCCGGCACGCACGAGCCGCTGCACGTGAGCGCCCCGCTCAGCGCGGAGCTGCATGCCGTGCTCGACGCGCTCCTCAAGGCACCGGGATCCCGGCGCGGCGCAAGGCGGCGCTGACCCAGATCAGCGGCAGGCCGGTGAGCGCTGTAGGGTCGCTCGACTCGATCCGGTCGAACAGCCCGATGCCGAGCGATTCGGCCTTGAAGCCCCCGGCACAGTCGAGCGGTGCGTCGGCCGCGATGTAGCGGGCGATCTCGTCCACGCCGAGCGTGCGGAACCGGACCACGGTGTGGTCGACGTGCGATTCGGCGCGGGCGTTGCGGCCGTCCACCACGTGCACGGCTGTCAGGAACACGACCTCGTGGCCCGCGGACTGCAGCAATTGCGCCGTGCAACGCTCGACCGTACCCGGTTTGCCCAGGATCTCGGTGCCGCGCACGGCCACCTGGTCCGAGCCGATGACGACGCTGCCCGGATGACGTGCGGCCACCGTCTCCGCCTTGAGTTGCGCGAGCCGCAGCGCCAGGGCCTGCGCCGGTTCGTCGGGCTGCCGGTGCTCGTCACATCCCGGTGCGACGGCCTCGAACGGCAGGCGCAGGCGCGCGAGCAACTCCCGGCGATAGGTGGACGTGGAGGCCAGGATGATGCGGGGGGCGGCGGGGTCGCTCACGGCGTGCTCCGGGGCGCGCACTGCTCCTTGAAAAACAAGGATTTAAGCGCGAATTCGTTTTGACACGGGGGAGGGCGATCCCTATTATACGCGCCCCATGTCGCACGCCCCGGCCGATCGAGTCAACGCGGTCGAGCTCGCCGGACGCGCGGCGACGCTCGAACGTCGCCTTGGGTTGTCGCAGTTGCCGCGCCTCGCGGAGGCAGGGGCGCTCGACGGCACGCAGGTGACTGCGCAGCTGGAGTTTGGCACGTTCGACGGCCGCACCACGATCGCGGTGCGGGTCGACGGTGAGGTCTTCCTCGCCTGCCAGCGATGCCTGAAGCCGTGCGCTTGCGCGGTGGACGAAGCGGGCACGCTTGTGGTGGTGGCGAGCGACACGGACGAAGTGCCCGGCGGTTACGAACCGCTGCTCGGCGATGCCGAGCGGCTGTCGATCGTCGACGTGATCGAGGAACAAGTGCTGCTCGGCCTGCCGCTGGTGCCGCTGCACGAGACGGCCGCAGAGTGCGGCGCGGTAGCCACCGCGTTCGCTGCGGTCGAGGACGAGCCGGCGGTGGACGAGACGCAGAAACCTTTTGCGAACCTGCGGGAGCTGCTCGAGAAGGGCAAGCGCTGAACCCGCGACAGGAGACGAGACCATGGCAGTTCAGAAGAGCCGCAAGAGCCCCTCCAAGCGGGGCATGCACCGGTCGCACGATGCCCTGAAGGGCCCCGCGCTGTCGGTCGACCGCACCAGCGGCGAGACGCACCTGCGCCATCGCATCACGGCCGACGGTTTCTACCGCGGCAAGAAAGTGATCGAGAAGCCGGTGGCCGAGGAAGGCCAGGAATAACGTCCGGCCGCGCCCGCGCATGAACGCCGGGCTCACGATCGCCGTGGACGCCATGAGTGGCGACCACGGCGCCGCCGAGGCGGTGCCCGCCGCCCTCGACGTCCTCGCGCAGACTCCCGACCTGCGGCTGATCATCGTCGGCCGCGGCGATGTCGTGCGCCCGCTCGTCGCCGGCGCCGACCCCCAGCGGTGCCGCGTCGTCGAGGCGAGCGAAGTCGTCGGCATGGACGAAAAGCCTCAGGAGGCGGTCCGCCGCAAGAAGAACTCCTCGATGCGCGTCGCGATCAACCTGGTCAAGCAGGGCGAGGCGGCGGCGTGCGTGTCCGCCGGCAACACGGGCGCGCTGCTCGCCACGTCGCGTTTCGTGCTCGGCACCGTGCAAGGCATCGACCGCCCCGCGATCGTCTCCGCCGTGCCGGCCGCCCACGGCCACACGGTGATGCTCGACCTCGGCGCCAATCCGGACTGCTCCGCC
>JAGVUU010000152.1 GCA_019136105.1 Gammaproteobacteria bacterium | reverse complement strand
ACCGCGCGCTGCACCTCGAGCAGAAGGTCACGGTCACGCAACTGCAGGAGTGGCAGGAGCTGATCTACGACTCCTGCACGGTCTGCGGCCGCTGCTCGCTCATGTGCCCGATGGGCATCGACATCGCGTCGCTCGTGTCGCAGGCGCGGCACGGCATGTATGAGGCCGGCCTCATCCCGCATGAGCTCTGGGCCGTGACCGAGCGGGCACGCCTGGAGGGCAGCCCGCTCGGCGCCACGCCCAGGGTCTTCAAGGATCGCCTGGAATGGCTCGCGGATGACCACGAGGTCGAGATCCCACTGGACAAGGCAAGCGCCGACGTCCTGTGCACCATGTCCTCGATCGAGATCATGAAGTACCCCGACTCGGTGGTCGCCACGGCGCGGATCATGAATCACCTCGGCGTGAACTGGACGTTCCGGCTCGACGGTTACGAGGCGACGAACTTCGGGCTGCTGGCCGGCAACACGGCGGCGCAGAAGCAGCTCACGATGAAGCTCATCGATGCGGCGATCGCCTGCGGCGCGAGGACCCTCATCCTGCCGGAGTGCGGCCACGCCTACACTGCGCTGCGCTGGATGGGCGCGAACATGTACGGCAAGCCGTTGCCGTTCCGCGTCCTGCACATTGCCGAGTACCTCGCCGAGCAGGTGCACGCAGGCAGGCTGCGGCTCGAGAAGGTCCCGAAGAGCGTCACGTTCCACGATCCGTGCCAGGTCGTGCGGCGCGGTGGCGCGATCGAGGCACCACGCGAGGTGCTGAAAGCGCTCGGCGTCGAGTTGCGCGAGATGTATCCGAGCGGGGGGACCAACTGGTGCTGCGGCGGCGGCGGCGGCGTGGTCGCGAATCACCGGGCCGACGAACTGCGCTACAAGGTCTTCAGGATCAAGATGGAGCAGATCGAGAAGACCGGGGCCGAGCTGCCGGTGACGACCTGCGCCAACTGCCGGCAGACGTTCGACGACGGGCGCGCCCACTTCAAATGGGACGTCAGGATGCTGAGCCTGCTCGAACTCGTGGCCGACAACCTGATCGAGGACGAGCGATGACCGCCGGGACCGGCCGGGTCGTGGTCGACCCGGTGACGCGCATCGAAGGACACCTGCGGATCGAGGCGGTGACCGATGTCGAAGGCCGCGTCACGCAGGCCTACAGCTCGGGCACCATGGTGCGCGGACTCGAGGTCATTCTGCAGGGCCGCGACCCGCGCGACGCCTGGGCGTTTGCACAGCGGATCTGCGGCGTGTGCACGCTGGTGCACGGCATCGCATCGGTCCGCGCCGTGGAGGATTCGCTCGGCTGGCGGATCCCGTCCAATGCGAACCTCGTGCGCAACCTGATGATCGGTGCGCAGTTCGTGCACGACCACGTCATGCACTTCTATCACCTGCACGCCTTCGACTGGGTGGACGTCGTGTCCGCGCTGCAGGCCGATCCCGGGGCCACGGCGACGCTCGCCCAGTCGATCAGCAGCTACGCGCGCGCGTCGCCGGGCCATTTCGCCGACGTGCAGAGGCGACTCCGGACGTTCGTCGAGGGTGGGCAGCTCGGCATCTTCGCCAGCGGCCACTGGGGACACCCGGCCTACCGGCTGCCGCCCGAAGCCAACCTCATGGCCGTCGCGCACTACCTGGATGCACTGGCCTGGCAGCGCGACGTCGCGGCCCTGCACGCGGTGTTCGGCGGCAAGAATCCGCATCCGCACGTCCTCGTCGGCGGCACGCCGAACCCGATCGACCTGGACTCGGACTCGGCCCTCAACACCCGGCGACTCGCGCAGGTGCAGGACATCATCGGGCGAATGCGCGAGTTCGTGGACCAGGTGTACGTGCCGGACACTGTCGCCATCGCCGGCTTCTACAAGGACTGGGCCACGCAGGGCGAGGGCCTCGGGAATTTCCTCTGCTACGGCGACTTCCCGGCGACGTCGATCACCGATCCACGGAGCTTCCTGGTGCCTCGCGGCGTGATCCTCGGCCGGGACCTGACACGGATCGAGGACGTGGACCTGCACGATCCGGCCCAGATCCAGGAGTTCGTCGACCGGTCCTATTACGGGTACGACGGCGGAGCAGGTCGGGGTCTTCACCCGTACGACGGCGAGACCCGCCTCGAATACACCGGGCCAGAGCCGCCGTACAGGCAGCTCGACATCGAGCACGGTTACTCATGGATCAAGGCGCCGCGCTGGCGCGGCAAGGCGGTCGAGGTCGGTCCCCTTGCGCGCATGCTGATGATGGTGGCGACGGGCAACGAGCAGGCCAGGGAACTCGTGGACAGGACGCTCGGCACGCTGGATCTCCCCGTTCAGGCGCTCTACTCGACGCTGGGTCGAACGGCCGCTCGTACGCTCGAAACGAAGATCATCGCCGATGCGATGCAGGGCTGGTACGACGCATTGATCGCCAACATCAAGTCTGGCGACACGCAGACCTGCGACGATTCACTCTGGGACCCGGCCCGCTGGCCGAAGGCGGCGAAAGGCGCGGGCTTCATGGAGGCCCCGCGCGGTGCGCTCGGTCACTGGATAATGATCGAGGACGGTCGCATCGCGAATTACCAGGCCGTGGTGCCGAGCACCTGGAATGCCGGTCCGCGCGACGCCGCCGGGCACCCCGGTGCATACGAGGCGGCACTCGCGGGCCACGTGCTGCACGACCCTGCGCAGCCGATCGAGATCCTGCGCACGATCCACAGCTTCGATCCGTGCATCGCCTGCGCGGTGCACGTCCTCGACCTGCAGGAGCAATGACCTCGTGCGTTCCGCGTCGGATCGGGAGAGTGCCCACGCTGGTGCAGGCTGACGCCGCGCATGAGCCGCGAGCAACGGCGCTTCACCGTTGCGAGTCAGGCACGCGCAGCATGCGAACTTGATGCGCTCGTCGGTCGATGATTCCGCCGTACTCACCGTCATTACCGATCCAGACCCACATGATGACCGGCTTCCGCAGGGTCGCCACCGGGGGTGCCGGCTCGTCCCCCGGGCATGGCACAGAAGGCGGCGGCGCGGCCGAAGATTTCTCGCCGGGCGTACCCCCGCCCAGCGTCCGGCACTACACTCGCCCCTGGCAGTACTCCCCGGTTCATCCGTCCAATCCGCGCAAGGGGCTTCGCATGATCATCCAGCCCAAGATCAAAGGCTTCATCTGCACCACGGCCCATCCGGTTGGCTGCGCCGCCAATGTCAATGAACAGATCCGGTTCGTGCAGCTCAACGGCCCCATCCGGAATGCTCCCAACCGGGTGCTGGTGATCGGCGCGTCGACCGGCTACGGCCTGGCCTCGCGCATCACCGCCGCCTTCGGCTGCGGCGCCGGCACCCTGGGCATCTTTTTCGAGAAGCCCGCGTCCGGCAAGCGCACCGCCACCGCCGGCTGGTACAACGCCGCCGCCTTCCAGCAAGCCGCCGAGAAAGCCGGCCTGTATGCGAAGAACATCAACGGCGATGCGTTTTCCAATGCCGTGAAGCAGCAGGCCATCGACCGCATCAAGGCGGATCTCGGCCAGGTGGACCTCGTGGTGTACAGCCTGGCGTCACCGCGCCGCACCCATCCCGATACCGGCGTGCTGTACTCCTCGACCCTGAAGCCCATCGGCAAACCGTTCAAACAGACCGGCCTCGACACGGATCGTGAAGTCGTCAAGGAATTCTCCATCGAGCCGGCGGTGCAGGAGGAAATCGACCACACCGTGGCCGTGATGGGCGGCGATGACTGGGAACGCTGGCTGGCGGCACTGGACGCGGCAGGCGTGCTGGCACCGGGCTGCAAGACCACGGCCTATACCTATGTGGGCGAGCGCGTAACCCGTGACATTTACTGGGATGGCACCCCACGGTCTCGGTACTCAAGGCGGTGGTGACCCAGTCCAGCGCCGCAATTCCGGTGATGCCGCTGTACCTGGCCTTGCTGTTCCGCGTGATGAAGGCCGAGGGCACCCACGAAGGTTGCATCGAGCAGATCTATCGCCTGTTCAGCGAGTGCCTGTACAGCGCCAGGCCACGCAGGGACGAGAGCGGCCGCAACCGGGTGGATGAAAAGGAACTGGATACCAGGGTGCAGGACGAGATCGCGGCACTGTGGCCGCAGGTCACCACCGAAAACCTGAACGAGCTCAGCGATTTTCGCGGCTTCCGTGCCGAGTTTCTCAAGCTGTTCGGCTTCGGTGTAACGGGTGTGGATTACGGCGCGGACGTCGACGCGGACGTGGCGATCGGGAATCTGGTGGAGCCTGCCTGAGAACATTCCGGGCCCGCCGAAACCTTCCGGCGCGAACGGCTTGGTGGCGCGTGCACCTCGTGGCCAGCACCGTCGACACCGGTGAGGCCCGCGGCACCCGCATGACTGCGGCCGCAGTCCGACATCGTTCCGCGTTCCTGCTGCTTTGCCTGCTGGCGGGCGCGGCGCGGGCGGTGTCGGTGGGTGGCATCGACGATGTCGATGCCAGCTATCGCTTTCTCGTCAGCGAGCGTGCACAGGGTGGCGTGTTGTACAGGGCCAGTGCCGGCGAGCTCAGTGGTCGCATGCTGCCGCTGAGTTTCTACGACACCGCGTCGTTCTGGGGCGAACACGTCTGCGGATTTCCCGCCAGGTCATGCGCGGTGACCGATGTCTACGACAGCGGCGACTACTCGCTGCAACCGCAGAAGGGCCCGGCTGGCGACCTGCAGACCGAACGCGTCAACATCCATGACGGCAGCAATGTCTACGACGCCGCGACCTGGCAGATCGCGGTGATGCTGGGCGAGGTCAGACATGGCTTTGCGCGCGCGCGCAATCTCGATGCCTGGCAACTCG
>JAGVUU010000007.1 GCA_019136105.1 Gammaproteobacteria bacterium | reverse complement strand
ACGACACCAGCAAGACCGTGGCCGAGGGCGGCATGCCGTTCCGCGCCAACTTCGGCGTCGAGTACCAGGGCAAGACGCTGCTGTCGGAGGGTTCGTGGAGCAAGGGCTCCGGGATCGAGGACGGTTATCCGGAGTTCACGGCCGACATGCTCAAGCAGCTCGGCTGGTGGGACGACCTCACCCCCGAGGAGAAGACGGCGGCCGAAGGCAAGAACTGGAAGACCGACCTGTCGGGCGGCATCCAGCGGGTGGCGATCAAGCACGGCTGCGCGCCGTACGGCAACGGCAAGGCCCGCTGCATCGTGTGGAACTTCCCGGACCCGGTGCCGCTGCACCGCGAGCCGCTCTACACATCGCGCCACGACCTGGTGGAGAAATACCCGACCTACGAGGACCGCAAGCGGTTCTGGCGCCTGCCGACGCGCTACATGTCGATCCAGGCGAAGGACTACTCGAAGGACTATCCGCTGATCCACACCAGCGGGCGCCTCGTCGAGTACGAGGGCGGCGGTGAGGAAACCCGCTCGAACAAGTGGCTGGCAGAGCTGCAGCAGGACATGTTCGCCGAGATCAACCCGGCCGACGCCAACAACCTGGGCGTGAAGGACGGCCAGTGGATCTGGCTCGAGGGGCCCGAGGGCGGCAAGATCAAGGTCAAGGCCATGGTCACGCGGCGCGTCGCAAAGGGCGTCGTGTTCACCCCGTACCACTTCGGCGGCTGGTTCGACGGCCAGGACCTGAAGGACAAGTACCCCGAGGACACCGCGCCGTGGGTGCGCGGCGAACCCGCCAACAACGCCTTCACGTACGGCTACGACTCGGTCACTGCGATGCAGGAGACCAAGGCGTCGCTCTGCAAGATCACGCCGGCCTAAGAGGACACCGATCATGGCTCGAATGAAATTCCTGTGCGATTCCGAGCGCTGCATCGAGTGCAACGGCTGCGTGACCGCGTGCAAGAACGAGCACGAGGTGCCGTGGGGCGTGAACCGCCGGCGCGTGGTCACCCTCGAGGACGGCGTGCCGGGCGAGCGTTCGATCTCCGTCGCCTGCATGCACTGCACCGACGCGCCGTGCGCGGCCGTCTGCCCGGTGGACTGCTTCTACACCACCGATGACGGCATCGTGCTGCACGACAAGGACCTCTGCATCGGCTGCGGCTACTGCTTCTACGCGTGCCCGTTCGGCGCGCCGCAGTACCCGCAGAAGGAGGCCTTCGGCGTGCGCGGCAAGATGGACAAGTGCACGTTCTGCGCCGGCGGCCCGGAGGGCAAGGACAACTCCGACGAAGAGCGGCAGAAGTACGGCAAGAACCGCATAGCCGAGGGCAAGCTGCCGCTGTGCGCCGAGATGTGCGCCACCAAGGCCCTGCTTGCCGGCGACGGCGACATGGTCGCCGACATCTATCGCGAGCGCGTCACCAAGCGCAGCACCCGCCCGCAGTCGTGGGGCTGGCTCACGGCCTACCAGGAGGACGTGTGATGCGGCGGCACATCGGGCAGGCGGGCGCGATGGCTGCGCTGGTCGCGCTGATCACCGGCTGCGGCGTGACTGTGTACGAGCCGGGCGTGTACAAGGGGGAGAAGGATCCTCTCCTCGCGATGCACGCCAAGCCCGAGCACAAGGCACAGTTGCAGGAGCGCTTCACCAAGGGCCAGGCGGAACGCTGAGCGCGCCGCCCGGACCGGGAGACGACGAATGAGTGAATCACCAAGCGGGATGAACCGCCGCGCGAAGCGCCTGCGGGCCATGCTGTGGAGCGTCGTGCTGATCGCGGCGGCGGGCATGCTGTTGCCGCTCACGGCCTACGTGTGGACGGCCACCGTGCAGGCGCAGGAATCTTCCGACGCTGCCGCGGCCGACGGCAAGAACCCGCGCTCGGAGTACTGGCGCGAGGTCCGCGAGGCCGAGCCGGGCTACACGGCGGTGCGGGGCCAGGAGACCGCCGTGCTGATCCAGAGCCGCGGTCAGACCTGGCGCGAATTGCGCAACGGCCCGGTGACCGTCCTCGGCGCGATCATGGTCGTGGGCATGCTGGTCGCGCTCGCGGCCTATCACCTCAAGACGGGCGGCGCGAAGCTCGAGCACCGCACGGGCCGCAAGATCCTGCGCTGGGCGATGTCCGACCGCGTGCTGCACTGGTACACGGCGGTGCTGTTCGTCATCCTCGCGATCACCGGGTTGAGCCTGTTGTGGGGCCGGTACGTGCTGATCCCGGCGTTCGGCAAGGAAGGGTTCGCCGCGTGGGCCAATATCGCCAAGCCCGTGCACGACTACCTGTCACTCGCGTTCACGGCCGGCCTCGTGGTCATGCTGCTCAAGTGGTTCCACCACAACGTGCCGGCCTCCTACGACCGCGAGTGGTTCAGGCAGGCGGGCGGATACTTCGGCGGTGGCCACCCGCCGGCCGGCTTCGCGAACGCCGGCGAGAAGATGTACTACTGGGTGCTGGTGGTCGGCGGCACGGCGCTGGTGGTCTCGGGCTTCTACCTGCTGTTCCCGAACCTCGGCTTCGAGCGGGCGGCGATGCAGAACGCCAACATCATCCACGGCGCGAGTGCGCTCGTGCTCTGCACGGCAGTCATCGCCCACATCTATCTCGGCACGCTGGGCAGTGAAGGCGCGCTCGAGGGCATGATCAGCGGCGAAGTGGACGAAGGCTGGGCCCGGCAGCACCACAACGTCTGGCTCGAAGAGGTGCAGCAGGGCAGCGCGCGCCCGGCGGGCGAATCCGGCGGGCGGTCCGCAGCCGCACCCACCTGAGCGAACAGGTAATCGGGGTGGACTGCAGGGGCGCGCAAGCGCCCCTGCGCATTTCAGGGCCCGCGGCCCAGTGGTTGTGCGGTTGGATGCGACTCGCACCGGGTGTAACCTCGGGCACGGTTCAGTGGCGGCCTGTCCGCCCGGGGATGACGGCTTGCGCTGCCTGATCTGCATCGACGACACCGACAACCTGGAGAGCCGTGGCACCGGATTCCGCGCACGGCAGCTCGGCCTGCGCCTGTCGGAAGCGGGCCTCGGCAGGCTGCGAGGGGTCACGCGTCACCAACTCTACGTGCACCCGTCGATCCCCTACACGTCGCACAACAGCTCGGCCTGCCTTGACGTGGACATCCACGACGGCCGCCTCCCCGCCGCGCGCGATTTCTGCCGGCAATATCTCACGACGGAAAGCGCGGACGGATCGGACGCTGGCTTGTGCGTGGCGCCGTTCGACGCGGTCACGGACGAGGTCGTCGAGTTCGGGCGCAGCGCCAAGGCACGGGTCCTCACGCGCGAGCAGGCCCACGACATCGCCGGTCGCCACGAGATCCATCTCGAGGGCGTCACGGGCGACAGGATGGGCGTCATCGGGGCCCTGGCCGGCGTCGGCTTGCGCCGTGGCGGCCACGACGGCCGGTTCATCTGGCTCGAGGGCGTTCGCGAGCTGACAGGCACGGCAACAGCGGGCAGACTGCTCGCCACGACTGGCATAGACTCCATCGAGACGGTCGACGGTAACCCGTTGCCGGCGGACGCCGAGGTGCTGGTGGACCCGTGGCCGCGCCCGGTGCTGCTGCACGGCCGGGCGGTACTGCTGACGGAGGCTTGTGGGGGCGAAAATGAGCGAACTGGTTGGCGCATCCTCCCGAAGGAAGCTATTCGGCGTTATTGACCTCGTCGGTCCCCTGACGAGCGGACGGGCCCTGTTCCTTGCCTCGCTCGGCGTGGCGATCGTGCTGCTCGAGCAGACGTTTCGCTGGCCGCTGCATCTGCCGGGCCACCACGGGCTCGAGGCAATGGCGCTGCTGGCGTTCGGTCGCCTGAGTTGCAGTAACCCGTGGTCGGCGACGCTGGTCGGCGCGAGCGCGGCGCTGGCGGCGCCGTTCATCGGCGCGGACCACGGCGTGCTGACGCCACTCTTCTACGTGCTGCCGGGCGTGGTGATCGACCTCGGCTACCGCCTCCGGCCGCAACTGATGGCGCACGTGCTGCTCGCGCTGCCGGTGCTTGCGGCGCTGGCCTTCGCGACGAAGCCGGTCGTGCGCGTACTCGCCAACCAGCTGTTCGGCCTGCCGTTCGGCTCGCTGCGCGCCGGCCCGGTCTACCCGGTCCTCACGCACCTGATGTTCGGATTCCTTGGTGCGCTCGCCGCGGTGCTGGTCTGGCGCTACACGGAGCACCGCCTCCGCGAGCCGCGTTAGCAGCCGCGACCCCGCTCAGGGCCGGTACTCGGCACCGATCACCCACGCCCGTCCGGGCTGCGGGAAGCCGAAGGATTCCTGGTAATCCTCGTCGAGCGCGTTCTCGATGCGGGCGTACGCACGCATGCGTCCCTGCAGGAACGTCACCGAGGCGTCGAGGTTGAGCACGCCATAGTCGCCAACCTCCCGGGTGGTGGTGGGCGTCGTGCGCGAAAGCGTGTAGCTGTCCGCGGCGTACAGGTAGTGGCCACCGAGCCGGATAGACTGCGTGAGATCGTAGTCGAGCCGCACCGAGAACTTGTGCTCGGGCCGGTTCTGCAGCGTCGTCGTGTCGGCGCCACTCGACCGGTTCTCGGACTCCATGTAGGTGTAGCTTGCGGCGACTGCGAGGCGGTCGAGCGCGCGATGGCTCGCCGACAGTTCGACGCCATCGAAGCGGTACTCCTCGAAGTTCCGGGTGATGCCGCCCGGAACCCGCTCGATGAAATCTTCCGCGTCGATCCGGAACAGCACGGCTTCCACCTCGGGTCCCGCCTCGCCGAACCGGTGCTGCACGGCGAGGTCGTAGCTCTGCGTGGTCTCGGCGACCAGGTCGGGGTTGCCCCGGTCCACGGCATAGAGGTCCCGCAGCGTCGGATAGCGCAGCTTGCGTGACGTGCTGCCCCGCAAGGTCGTCGCGTCACTGAGCCGGTAGTCGGCACCCAGCAGGTACGAGAAGCCGCCGTCGCTGGCACCACCGTCCCGCGACTGCTTGCTGAAGCCGACGCCGGTGACCAGCCCGAACGCGTCGTTGAAAGGCCACTCCGCCTCGACGTCGATCGAATAGAGGTTGAGCGATTCGTCCTGGTCGATGGGGCGCACGACGGTCGTCGTGCCGCCACCCCCGCCGCCGCCGCCACCACCTCCACCCCCACCGCCCGTCGCGGTGGCGACGGTGAATCCCGTGGACTCCCAGTTCTCCTGGCGGCCGCTCAGCGATGCCGAGAGCAGCGCGTCGTTGCCGAGGCGGAGCGACGCCAGCGCGCCGCCGCCGAACACTTCCAGGGTCGCGTCCTCCTGGAACGCCCCGCTCCGGACCTGGCTGTCGTAGTCCGCGTCGTCGTACCCGTTGGTGAGCTCGCCGTCGCGATTGAAGAACACCGTCGGACGGACCATCCACGGCCCGCCGCGCCCGAACTCCACCGCGGTTTGCAGGGACAGCGCGTCGAACTCCACACGCTCGTAGCGCGGCCGGTTCGCGTACACCGACTCGGTGCTGTTCACCGTGGTCGGGGGCTTGCCGTACTCGCCGTCGCGGTACGACAGGCTGAATCCCACGTGGGCGTCGCCCGCGTCGAAGACGGCATTGCCCTGCATCGCCGACTGCTGCCGGTCGCTGTTCACGCGTTCGTCGCCCGGCTGCAGCGCCGTCGGGCGGAAATCGCTGGAAAGTTCGAAGTGATCGCGATCGAAGACCGAGCCCCACAGCGAAAGGCCGACGCCACCTGCTCGCCCGCTCACCGTGCCGCGCACCTCGTAGGCCTCCGAGAACTCGTACTCGGCGGCCACTCCTGCGCCCAGGGCATCCCCGGCCGCCTTGGTGATGATCTCGATCACGCCAGCGTTGCCGCCCGGCCCGTACAGGACCGAGCTGCCACCGCGTGTCACCTTGATCTCGGCGATGTTGTCGACCGGGATGGAGGCTGGATCGAACTGTCCGTCGTAGCTCGAATTGAGCGGCACGCCGTCCTGCAGCAGGATGATGTTGCGGGTGCGCAGCCCGCGAATGTCGATGCGCGGCACGCCGTCCGCGCCGTAGCGCACGTAAACGCCGGGCAGGAGCGCGATGGCTTCCTCGAGCGTTCGAGCTCCACGCCGGGTGATGTCATCCGCGGTCACTGTGTCCAGGGTGGCAATCTCGTCCGCAAGCCGCGGGCGCTCGCCGATGACGACGATAGTCTCGCCGAGCCGGTATGCATCGGTGGCAACGTCGGCGTCCTGCGCGAGTGTCGGGGTGGTGATCGATGCAGCCCCGAGAAGCGCAAGCCGGCACGCCATACGTACGGTGATTCGATGATTGCCCGTCATTATTACCCCCAAATACATCACATTTTATTGACAATGTACCATAGCGCCGACACCGTGCCTTTGCCAGTGGACGTTCGTCACCGAGGCGTGCTGCAGCTCAGGTTGCGGATCCTGCAGCGGCGGCCGCGCTCGCCCCGGCCGTATCATGACGTCGATGGCCCAGCATGCCGCCCGAGCGCTCGAGCGCCTGGCCGGCGCCTCGGTGCGCGCCGGCGAGTGGCCTGCCGTGGCGCGCTTCGTGGGCGGCCTGTTCCTGCTGCTCACCGCCTACTACGTCCTCAAGGTCGTTCGCGAACCGCTGATCCTTGCCACCGGGAGCGCAGTGAGCCGCAGCTACGCGCGCGCGGTGCAGGCCGGTTTGCTGATCGGCGTGGTCCCGATCTACAGCGCACTGGCCAATCGCATCGCGCCGTCCGTGCTGGTGCAGTACGTGTTCCTGTTCTTCGTCGCGAGCCTGCTCGCCTTTGTCGGGCTGGGCATCGCCGGCCTGGCCGTCGGCTTCGCTTTCTTCGTCTGGCTCGGCATCTTCAGCACGATGAGCATCGCGCAGTTCTGGTCGCTCGCGAACGACCTGTTCACCGAGACCGAAGGCGAGCGCCTGTTTCCGCTCGTCGCGATCGGCGGCACGCTCGGCGCCATCGCCGGTGCCCAGCTCGCCGCGCAGGGCATCGGCCTGCTCGGTCCGTTCGGCCTGATGCTGCTCGCGGCCCTGCTGGTCGCCGGTTGCATGGCCTGCACGGCCTTGGGCGCCCGCGAATGGCGCGCACGAACCGACCCGAACGGCGCGGAGACGTCCGCCGCCGGCGCGACCTCCCGAGCACGCAGCGTCCACGACCCGCACAATGGCTTCACGCTGCTGCTCGCAGACCGCTACCTGCTGCTGATCGCTTGCGCAGTGCTGCTCGTGAACGTGGTGAACACCACCGGCGACTACATGCTCGCCGAGCTCGTCAGCCGCGCGGCTGATGCCGCAAGCGCCGGAGCAGCGGACGCCGTGGCTGCACGCCGCACCTGGATCGGCGCTTTCTACGGCAACTTCCAGACTGCGATCAGCGCGCTCACGGCGCTCGCGCAGATGCTGCTTGTCGCGCGCCTCTTCCAGCGGGCCGGCCTCGAGCGGGCGCTGTTCGTGCTGCCAGCGATCGTGCTGTTCGGCTACGGCACGGTCGCGCTGCTGCCGCTGCTCGGGTTGCTCGCCGCCGTGAAGGTGCTCGAGAACAGCACCGAATACTCGTTGCAGAACACGCTGCAGCAGGCGCTCTTCCTGCCGACGTCGCGCGATGCGAAATACAAGGCCAAGGCGGCGATCGACACGTTCGTGGTCCGGGCCGGCGACGTGGGCTCCGCGGCGCTCGTGTGGCTCGGCACGCAGCTCGCGCTCGACGCACGGGGATTCGCGGTCGCGAACGTACTCATCGGCCTGCTCTGGCTGCTGCTCGTCGTGCGCCTCGCGCGCCGGCATCGTGAGCTGTCAGGAGCCCACCTCGCGCCACCTTGACAGCCGCGCGCGCCGTCCATCCTGTCCTCGCCGCTTCGGCCGCCGAGCGTTCCGACGGCTGCGCAGAAAAGGAAACGGCCGCGCCGGGACGCCCGGCGCGGCCGTGCAAGCGAGTGGACGCCGCTGCTTCAGCGCTGGCGACGCGCGCGCGC
This sequence comes from Gammaproteobacteria bacterium, assembly GCA_019136105.1. Classification (GTDB taxonomy): domain Bacteria; phylum Pseudomonadota; class Gammaproteobacteria; order Steroidobacterales; family Steroidobacteraceae; genus RPQJ01. The sequence goes on along the minus strand of JAGVUU010000007.1, from coordinate 11,260 downwards.
CGCCCCGATCCCGAGCAGGCCGAGGCTCAGCAGGGCCAGCGAACCCGGCTCCGGCACCGTGAGGGTGGACCAGAGATAGACGACCTGCTGGCTCGCCACGTCGTACTGCGCGAGGAAGAAGCGCGACTGCGGCTGCACGAGGCTGGTGTGGAACCAGATCGTGGCGTACTTGCCCGGATCCACGTCGAACGTCCAGCCGAGGCCCATCGCCACGTCGTCCGGGAACAGGTTGCCGTTGGTGCCGTCCAGGAACCCGCCCTGGAAGTTGCTCAGCAGGTTGCCGGTCGTGAACCCAGGCTCGTCGATCTCCCAGCTCTGACCGGATCCCGGCGAGCCGATCTCGACGCCGCCGTCGTCGTCGTAGAAGTCGCCGAGGTCGTAGTCGAAGTAACCGAGTACGAAGAACTGGCTGGTGATGTCGAGCGTCGAATCGACGCGCACGAACACCGAGCCGAGGCCATTGTCGTCGAGGTAGTTGGTGACCCCCGGCGGGTCGACGAAGTTGCCGTCGACGTTGACGCCGAAATCCGCGAGGCTGAGGGCGTTGGCGGAGGACGCGAACACGACCGACGCGATGCCGGCGACGAGAACTGATTTCACGACTTGCACTCCTGCACTCCTGACGGTCATGCGGCCCGATGGCCGAGTGGCGATCCGTCATGCAAGTCATGCGCCAACTGCTCTCGCTGGGAGGCGCACCCCGTGGCGGAACAACGGGTTGAAGCGCACGCGCGCGACGCGGCGCGACGTTGCACGCACCGATCTGTCAGAAATTCCGACACTCGTCCGACGCGGCGCGGCCGCACGCGCGCGTCGCTCTGCATTTCGCCGAGCGCGTCTCGCGAGATCATCTTCCTCGCGGCTGCAGGCCTTATGTCGCATGCGAAAAAAGATACCTGTACGCGTCTTGTGGTCGTCACGTGAGCGTAGTACGGTCCGCGTCACTGCACTGGTCGAAGGGCACAGCCGCCGCGAGGCGGTGTCGCAAAGCCACAGCTCTCGAGGGCAACCAAGAGAGGGCTGGGTTACCCGCAAAGGCTCGGCGTCACGCGATGGCCCGTTTTCAGTCGCGTGCGTTGTGGGACTCTGCTGCACCCGATCCGGCGCACGTCTGCCGCGCGACGCCTACAACAACATTGCGTCGCAGGCACGAGAGAGCCTGTCAACATTGGGAAGGAGGGGACATGCATTTCAAGTCGATGAGCGTACTGCTCGCAGCAGCAGTCGTGACGACGCTCGGTGGTGCGGGCTACGCGCCGGCCGCGCAAGCGTCGGGCGACACGCTGTCGGTCGCGCAGAGCGAGAACGCGAACGCATGGTTCGTGCAGTTGCGCAGCAAGCCGATCGCAGAGGGCGGCCGCGCGAGCACGCTCGCGAGCGAGCGCAGCAAGTTCCAGACCGCGCTACGGGCCGCGGGCATCAACGCGAAGCAGCGCTTCGACTACAAGGCTCTGTGGAACGGCTACTCGCTCGAGATGTCCGCGAGTGATGCGCGTCGTGTCGCGCGGATGCCGGGCGTCGCCGCGGTATTCCCCGTGGTCAACATCGAGGCGCCGCCGCGCGCCGACGACGGCAGCAGCACCATCGACGTCGTCAATGCGATCAGGCAGACCGGCGTGAACCTTGCTCGCGAGCAGGGCTGGACCGGCGCCGGCATCAAGGTCGGCATCATCGACACCGGCATCGACTATGACCACCCCGACCTCGGCGGCTGCTTTGGTCCCGGCTGCAAGGTCGCCTACGGCTACGACCTCGTCGGCGACAACTACAACTCGGGCGGCACGGGCACGCAGCCCATCCCGGTGCCGGACCCCGACCCGGATGACTGCAATGGCCACGGCACGCACGTCGCCGGCATCACTGGTGCCCGCGCCGCGGTTGCCGGCGGCGTGACTGGCGTCGCGCCGGACGTGACCCTCGGCGCCTATCGCGTGTTCGGCTGCGCCGGCTCGTCGAGCGCGGACGTGATCAACGCGGGCCTCGAGCGCGCCTACCTCGACGGCATGCAGGTCGTGAACCTGAGCCTCGGCGCGGCCCTGCAGTGGCCGCAGTACCCGACGGTGTACATGAGCGGCGCGTTGGTGAAGGCCGGCGTCGTGGTGGTTGCCTCGGCGGGCAACAACGGCGCCACGGGCTCGTTCTCGCTCGGCGCGCCAGGCGTCGGCGCGGGCGTGATCGGTGTCGCGTCCTACGACAACGAGAGCCTCACGCTCAGCAGTCTCACCGTGAACGGCACGTCGATCGCGTACGCGCCGATGTCGTTCTCGCCGCCGGTGCCCACGAGTGGCAGCGAGGAGATCGTCTACGTCGGTCGCGGATGCGTGGACTCCGACCTGACGCTGGAGGGAAATCAGACCGACCCGTACCTGGCCAACCCGGCTGGCAAGGCGGCGCTGATCGATCGTGGCGCGTGCGGCTTCGGAGAGAAGTACAGCCGTGCCGTCGCCGCCGGCGCAACCTCGGTCGTGATCGCCAACAACGTCGCAGGCGTCGTGTTCGGCACACTTGGGGCTGCCCCGCCCGCGGGCGTGACCGCGCCGGCCGTCGGCATTTCCCTCGCGGACGGCAACTTTATCAAGGCCCAGCCGGCGCCGGTCTCGATCGTGTGGACAGAGGACCAGACCACTTCGCCGAACCCGACCGCGGGCCTGATCTCGAGCTTCAGTTCGTACGGCCTCGCGCCGACGCTCGACCTGAAGCCCGATGTCGGCGCGCCCGGCGGCTCGATCTACTCGACCTACCCGCTCGAGTCTGGCGGCTATGCGACCCTGAGCGGCACATCGATGGCTTCGCCCCACGCTGCTGGCGCCGTGGCGCTCATGCTGCAGGCCAACCCGGCCTTGAAACCGCTCGAGATCCGCGACCGCCTGCAGAACCACGCGGATCCCAAGAACTGGTCGGGCAGCCCCGGCCTTGGCTTCCTGGACTTCGTCGGGCGGCAAGGCGCAGGCATGATCGACGTCGACGACACGATCAACGCCACTACCAGCGTCACGCCCGCCAAGCTTGGGCTGGGTGAAGGCGCGGCGGGACGCCAGTCGCGGTCGCTCGTGGTGCGCAATTGGGGCACGGCACCCGTCACGTACAACGTCTCGTCCGTGAACACGCTGAGCTTCGGCCGCCTGACCGCGCCTTCGGGCACGGTCGCTTCACCTGGGGCGTTCAGCCAGCCGGCGTACGTCGGCGCGGCCACCGTCACGACCTCGACGCCGACGGTCACGGTTGCGCCCGGTGGCACAGCGGTCGTCAAGGTGGCGATCACGCCGGATCCATTCACGACGAGCGTGGCACCGGGCACCGGCCGCGTGTACGGCGGCTACATCGTGCTCACGCCGACCAACGGCGGTGCGCCGCTGCGCGTGCCGTTCGGCGGATTCACCGGCGACTATCAGTCGGTGCAGCCGCTCGACGGGTTCAACAACAACCCGCCACTGCCGTGGCTGACCAAGCTCGCGAACAACTCGTTCTCGAACCAGCCGGCTGGCGCCACGTACACGATGGTGAGCGGCGACATCCCGTGGTTCCTGGTGCACTTCAACCACCACGTGCAGCGGCTCGAGTTCCAGATCGTGGACGCAGCGACCAACCAGCCGCTCGACCCGACGTACTCGAACTTCGACTGGTACGACTTCCTTGGCCGCAACGGGACACGCACGCAGTTCTTCTCGTTCCCGTGGGACGGCACGCGCTTCAACGGCAGCGGGTTCGTCGACGTTCCGAACGGCGCGTATCGCGTCAACGTGCGCGCGTTGAAGGCGATGGGCAGCGCGTCCAATCCTGCGCACTGGCAGGTGTGGACCTCGCCGGTCGTGACGATCGCGCGGCCGTAACGGGCAAGCGAAGCTGACCGATGGGGCCCCGTCCGCAAGGACGGGGCCCTTTTTTCTAGCCGGGCACGATGCCGGCGATGCCACAGCGGCTCAGCGATCGAGCGGGGCGCCGGCTGGCGGCGGCGGCGCGGCGGCGATGCCCGGCGGGCAGAGCCGGACGGCGCCGCGACGTTCGGTGTGGAAGGTGAATTGCGCGCCACGCACCTCGACCACCACCACGTAACCCGGCGTCAGGACCTGCAGCGCGCTTTCGTCCGCCCTGCCGCAACCCAGCGAACTGTCGGGCCAGGTCACCGCGTCGACGGACACCACGCGCACGTCCGCGGGGTCGGCGTCCGCGGCCTTGGCGGCCTCGCTTCGCAGCGCCTCGAGCAGGCTGGCGGGCAGTGACGCGGGTGACACCGCTACTGGCAGCCGGCCGTCGGGTGCGGCGCCAGGATCCCGCGGCAACGCCTGCACCGGCGCACCCGGCGTCGGCGCGGGCGTCTCATCGCCGGCACACGCCGCGGCACCGAGCACGCTCGCCAGCGCGGGGGCGAGCACCAGCCGCACGTACCGTCGAGCGCGCGAAACAGGCTGCATGGCGGGATCGGCTCCATGGGGATGGACCATCGGCGCGCCCGGAGATCCGTGGTCAGTCACCGGCCGGGCCGCCGCCGAGCGTACCGAGACCGGCGACCCGGGAGAAGCCGGCCTCGGCGCTGGCGAGGTCCGACACGCAGAAACCGAGGTCGCGCAGCAACCCGTCGTTCAGGCTGTACACCCACGCATGCACCGTGAGGCGGCGGCCGTGCTCCCAGGCCTGCTGCACGATCGTCGTGCGGCACACCCGCCGCGCCTGGATCATCACGTTGAGCTCGCACAGCCGGTCGCGCCGCGCGGCGTCCGTCGGCAGTGCGAGCAACTGCTCGCGATAGAGGTGCGCGATGTCCCGCACCGACTGCAGCCAGTTGTCCACCAGGCCGAGCTGCCGCTCGTCCCACGCCGCCTGCACGCCGCCGCAGCCGTAGTGGCCGCACACGATCACGTGCTCCACGCCGAGCACGTCGATGGCGTACTGCAGCACCGACAGGCAGCTGAAGTCGTTGTGCATGACGAGGTTCGCGACGTTGCGGTGCACGAATAGTTCGCCCGGGGCGAGGCCCACGATCTCGTTGGCGGGCACGCGGCTGTCCGAGCAGCCGATCCAGAGGTAGCGCGGCGCCTGCTGCGCAGACAGCTCGCCGAAGAACCCGGGCTGGCGAGCCTCCATGCCCGCGGCCCAGCTGCGATTGTTGGCGAAGAGTTCCGGCAGCCTGTTCATCCTGGCGTACTGCACCCCGCTGTTTGAGATGGTGGGCCCGCTGGGATTCGAACCCAGGACCAAGGGATTCACGTGACCCCAGGGTTTCCCCCGGGCGCGGACTATCTCTTCACCCCCGGCCGGGTGGCCGGTCGGGTGCGGGACGCTCGACGCCTGTCATCAAGGGCACTGCAGCCCTCAGGTAGTCTCTGCACCTTCCGGCGGTGTACCGCCGGCTTGGCTCAGGGTTGCCATCGGCCGAACCGGAAGGGTTCCCTGAATTCATCCCGTCCACTCCGCGGATTACGCCGCGGAGGCACCTTTGTGATGAGTCCCCTGCACTAACCGCTGTGCTACAGGCCCACGCGCCGGATTCTACAGAAGGCGCAAGGCATTCACATGGCCTGCCGCGACCGCTCCCGGCGGAATCCTGCTCACATGCAGCACGCGGGCCTCGGTCAACCCGTCTTCGTCAATCGTCGTTCGAGTTGGCAACCGCAACCGCGACGCCCACGACGGCGGCGCCGACCAGCGCGCCTTTCAGGAACGCGTCGCCGTCATCGTCGTGCCGGCGGTAATAGTGACGCTCGTACTCGTAGCGGTCCCAGTAGCGTCCGTCACGATACCAGCGGCCATCGCCCCGATAGTATCGGTCGTAGTAATCCTCGCGGATCTCGCGGCGAATTTCGCGCCGCGCCTCGCGCCGCTCGCGTTCCACCTCGCGATAGCCTTCGCGGACCTCGCGACGGGCGCACTCCCGGGTCTGGCATTTGCGAAGTTCCCGAGCCGCCTCCTTCTGCTCCCGGCGTACTTCCTTCTTGCCTTCGCGCACCTCCTGGCGCACTTCCCAGCGGCTGGCGGAGGCCGGCAGCGGGCCCAAGAGGCCGACGATCGCCACGGTCGTGGCCAGGATCGCCGTCAGCCTCGAGCCCCTCATCACTGCCGTCCCCCACGGGCCGCGCGGTACTTCGTCACGCGCTCGTCGTAGGTCTTCAGCACCCCGGCGCAATCCTTCGTCTCGACCTGCACGGTCGTGCCATAGCCGAAGGACGAGGCGAACAGGAAGGCACGGTCGGTCCCGAGCAAGCGGGCGATGGCTGCGTGGAGGTCGACGGCCTCACGCTCCAGGTCGGCGCGCTGCTTCTCGACGACGCAGCCACGGGCCAGTCCCGCGAGGTAACCGAAGCGCTTGAGCCCCTCGACTACCTGCTCTTCCTCGTCGATGGCAGTCGCCATCGGGGCGCTCGGTGCGGGCGCTTCGGCAGCGTGGACGCCTTGCAGCATCGTCGGGGCCAGCGCGAGGGCCCACGCAGCCCGGGGCATTTTCATCACTTGCCATCTCCCCAAAGTTGAGTGTATTCCCGGGCCCCATCCTGCAGAGATGACCAGCGGCCCGAGCTCCCTGTGATTTAGTTGAGACGCTGCGACGGATCAACAGGAACCCGGCGCCGGGCGCCCATTTTGGGCGCGCCAGCCGTCCGTGGGGATCGCTTTTGGCTGACTCGGGTCAGAATGTCGGCTGGTCGCGCCGCCCGTTCAGCCGGAGCGTTGTCAGGTGCGGTGGACTCGGGTGCACCACGATTGCCGGGGGTGGAACGTGACGCATTCACGCGGTTCGAAAGGGAAACAGCGCATCGACATCGGCGCGCCCGGCATTCCGGGTGGGCCGACCATGGACGTCGGCGCCGTCCCGCCTGAATAATGGCGCGCATTCAGCCTCATGGCGTTCACGATGAACAGGTTCATCGTGGATCACGTGATCCGTTCGGCGCGCCTCTTCGACAACGATACGGAGGCGCTGATCCTGTTCGGCATGCTGGCTCACCTGAACATGCTCCACCTGGTGCCGCCGGGCTCGAGCCCGCGTACCACGCTGGACGAAAACGGCAGGATCCCGGACCCGCAATCGAAGTTCCGCCCTGTGCGCGTGCGCGACCTTGCGCAGATCACCGGCCGGCCACGCGAGACGATTCGACGCAAGCTCGAACACATGCGCGCCGCGGGACGGGTGTTCCGCTTGCGGAACGGTTGGGTCTACAACGTCTCGGCAGTCGATGCGGACATGCTGGCGCTGACCATGGACAACGTGCGTCGATTCCTCCAGACGGCGGACATCATGCGGTCCGCGGCGAAGGATGCCGCGGCCATCGACCCGACGGGCGGCACGACGCCCGCCTGACCAGCACCTGCACCAACAGACGTCTCACGGAACCCTGATCATGGAAGCATCCATCAGTCGCAAGCTGCGATTCCTGGCAGCCGCTGCCTTTTGCTGCACGCTGGCAGCACCCGTCGCCGTGCTCGCACAGGACAGCGCCAGCGACGCACGCAGAGGCGTCGAGATCCAGGCCGAACTGGCCGAAGGCCTGCCGATCGGGCTGGTCTACGTTCATCTTCGTCAGTCCACGGGCGACCCGGCGAAGGATGAAGAACTTAAAGCGCAGGTGGCGACCGCGTTTGCGGCCAGGAGAGGTGGTGCCTTCCGCCAGGTGGTGGCGGGGTTCGGGCTGAAGCGGGTGCGACGGCTGGCCACGGTCGAGTCGGCCGACATGAGGCTGTTCAACACGGTGCCGAGCGGCCAGGTGGCGGTCGCACTGCTGGTGTCGCCCCGGACGGAGGCGCCGGCTGAACCCGCGGAAGGGAAAGAGGCGGCTGCACCCGCCGAAGCCAAGCGGTTTCCGACGATCCACGAGGACGATCGATCCAAGTTCGTCTACATCCTGAACGGTGGAGTCGGCATCTTCAGCGACAGCGACCCGTGGTTCGGTGGGTACGGCGATGCGTTCAACGCCGGCAACCCGACCGCCAAGGACCCGCTCGGCCCAGGCACCTCCACGTGGACCGAAGCCTATGTCGAACCCGGTCTCGGCGGGATCTCTCAGATCTCCGATTACCCGCTGTATCTCTACGGAGCGGTGTCCTGGCTGATGTCAGGCACCGCTGGGCACGACATCTACAACTCCGGCAACTGGGGGCATGGCGACTTCGAGAAGCTGTACGCCGGCATGATCTGGAACCTGCCGGGGGAGAACAGCGTGGTGGACATGTCCGTCGGCAAGCAGGTCTACCAGCTGCGCGACGGCTTCCTGCTGTCAAAGATTCCGGTCTCCACCTCGATCGGCGAACGCGCCGCCCTGTATCTGGGGCCTCGCCTGACCTCGGAGAACACCGTGATCGTCCGCGCCAAGTCCTCGAACCTCGGCCTGGACGCGTTCCTGATCGAACCCAGCGAAATCGAGGAGATCGCGACCGATACGAAGCTCGGCGGCGTCAACCTGCAATACCAGTTCGCCGATGCAGAGGCTGCATTCACCTATTTTTACATCCCGGACTCGAAGTCCACCTACCGCACGACGGATGGCCGCCGCCTGTCACGCGAAGGATTGAGGACGTTCAATCCGAGCGTGTCGTTGAAGAAACTGTTCGGCCGGGAAGGCGCGTGGCTCAAGGCCGAGTATGCCTATCAGGATCACGAAGACTTCGACATGTCCGCCGACGCTGGCTATGTCTGGCTCGGATACCAGCTCACGTCGGGCGGCTGGCGCCCCACGCTGAGCTACCGCTGGTCCACTTTCTCGGGCGACGATCCGGACACGCGGACGTTCGAACGGTTCGACCCGTTGTTTTCGGGCGGATTGGGCAACTTCCTGCCGGGAATCGTGTTCAGCAAGGCGTACAAGAACGCCAACCTGACCACGAACCGCGCCACGCTCAGCGTCAAGCCGTCGGAACAACTCGAATTGATCCTCGACTACTTCCATCACCGTGCCGACAGCCTGAACAATGTGGGTGGCATCGGACCGCTCCAGACGCTGCAGTCGCGGGACATCGGCCAGGAGGTGACGCTGACCGCGTACCGCTACATCGGCAAGAACCTCTTCTTCCAGGCGATCGCGTCGGTGGGCATGCCCGGCGCGGCGATCGAGCGGGCCCTGGGACCCGACACGGACGATTGGTATACGGTCCAGGCCGCGCTGTACGTGTTCTTCTAGCTCGGCGCCCAAAATGGGCGAGCGGACCGCCGCCGAGGCGCGATTTAGGTAGTCGTACTGATTTCCCGCCACGCCCTGCTGACTAGTGTCGGCGCATCGCTGACTCAGCGTCAGGGAGTGGGGCGTGGAAAACAAAGAACCCGGCTGCCAATCAGCCTGCCCGAGCTGCGCACCGGCCACCGTTTCCCGGCGCGACCTGCTGGGCGGGCTTGGCGTGCTCAGCATGGCCGCCGCGTTCGGCGCGCCCGTGCTCCTTGCGGACGACCGCCTCGTGATCCCGAACTCCGAGGGATTCCTGATCGTCGACCGCAAGAAGTGCCAGGGTTGCGGCACCTGCATGATGGCGTGCTCGCTCGCCCACGCCGGCGTCGCCTCCTACAGCCTCTCCCGCATCCAGGTGGTCCAGGACTCGTTCGCCAACTGGCCGGACGACGTGTTGCTCGCCACGTGCCGCCAGTGCCAGGACGCACCCTGCGTCCAGGTCTGCCCGACGGGCGCGAACCGGCCCGACGCGAAGCACGGATTCGTGCGACGGGTCGACCCCGACATCTGTATCGGCTGCAAGCTGTGCATACAGGCCTGCCCGTTCACGCCGGTCCGCCTGCAGTGGGACCGCGATCACCGCAAGTCGCAGAAGTGCGACCTCTGCGTCGACACGCCCTACCTCGACGAGAAGGGCGGGCCCGGGCACGTCCAGGCCTGCGTGCGCGCCTGCCCGGTCGGCGCCATCGCATTCACGCGCGAAATGCCCGACCAGACGAGCGCAGACTCCTATGACGTGAACCTGCGCGGCCCAGTCTGGAAACGCATGGGCATGACGATCGAGTGAGGCGACAGGAGAACGTAGCGCCATGACGCTGTACGGCTATGCAGGCAAGATCCTCCGCCTCGACCTGACAGGGCGCCGGGCCATCGTGGTCGACACCGAGAAGTACCGCTCCTGGGGCGGCGGCCATGGGCTCGGCAGCGCGCTCTTCTGGGATTTCTGCAAGGACAAGACGATCACGGACGGGCGTCATCCCGCCAACGTCTGCGTCATCGCGACGTCGCCGCTGAACGGCACGCCGGTCCCGTCGGGCGGCGGACGGTGCGAGGTGCAGGGCGTCGGCGTCGGCATGTATCCCGTGTCGTGGTTCACGCGCTCCGGGTTCGGCGGCCGCTTCTCGACCATGCTCAAGCAGGCCGGCTGGGACGCCATCGTCATCGAGGGCAAGGCGTCGAGCCCGGTCTGGGTCGACATCCGGAATGACAAGGTCGAGATCCGCGACGCGGCCGACTTCTGGGGCAAGGACACCATCGAAACGCAGCAGGCGATCCGCGAGTTCATGGGCGCCCCGAGTGGCGTGGAGAACCCGTGGTGGGACCTCAATCCCACCGCCGCAGATGCCCTCGATCCCGCGCGCGACATGGGCCGCACCACGCAGAAACCGGCCGTGCTGACGATCGGTGCCGCTGGAGAAAACCAGGTTGCGGCCGGCTGCCTGCTGCACGACGCCGGCAACGGCGCGGGACAAGGTGGCTTCGGTGCCGTCTGGGGCTCGAAGAACCTGAAGGCCATCAGCGTCGTCGGCACGGGCGAGGTGCGCGTGGCCGATCCGAAGTCCCTGCTGCGCGCGCGCCACGTGACGCAGCAGAAGTACGTCACCCCCATCACCCAACCGGACTTCGCGGCTTGGAGCAAGATCGGCACCCTGCCCAACCCGCTGTTCATGAACCCGCCGCCGACCGACCAGCGGCGCCCGCAGGCCTGCCAGGGCTGCATCAGCGGATGCCGCGCACGGTTTGCAGTCGGTTACGGGAACGAGTCCACCTGTCAGGAGACCGCCTGGTACCTCCCGGCCGTGCGGCGCGTGGCAAAGTCGGTGGCCGAACTGTCGGAGATCAACCTCCGCGCCGCCGACGTCGTGCAGAAGTACGGGCACAACTCGTTCGTTTTCCAGACCGGCCTGCACTGGCTCGAGTACCTGCACGAAGAGGGCCACCTCGGACCGGGCAAGGCGATCCATTCCGAGCTGCCCTGGGAGGAATACGGGACGCTCGCGTTCGCCGAAAAGCTGATCCATGCGCTTTCGCACCGGCAGGACATCGGCGCCGACCTCGCCGACGGCTGGGTGCAGGCGGCCATGAAATGGGGACGCGAGGAGGACCTGCGCACC
>JAGVUU010000057.1 GCA_019136105.1 Gammaproteobacteria bacterium | reverse complement strand
ACGCCGGCCATGATCCGGAGGAGGGTGGACTTGCCCGAGCCGTTCAGGCCGAGCACGCCGATCTTGGCGCAGGGGAAGAAGCTCAGGGAGATGTCGCTGAGGATGACGCGCTTCGGCGGGACGACCTTGCCGACGCGGTTCATCGTGTAGACGTACTGGGCCATGGTTCTGGTCTGTGCGGGCGGCGGGAAAAAGGGGCGCGATTATGCGGCTTGGGCGCCTTCCGCGCCACGTTGCCCGGGGTTGCGCGAGGGTTGTTCGGCTGGCGCGCTGGACGGGTTCTCCGTGGCACGGGCCGCGCTGTTCCGGGGTATCGGCGCAGGGACGCCGTAAACCCATCCATGGGGGCTCGCGCGCCGCTTCCATGCGGCGCGACGCCCTGTGCCGATACCCCGGAACACCGCCTCCCTCCACGGGGGCAGCATCCAGCGTGAGTGCGCCGTCCCTGGCGACTCCCGAGGCCGCTGTGTCGCGGGTGGCTGCGATGCCCGAACCGGCGCCCCTTTCCGCGACCACCGCAGGTTCAGCGGTGGGCTTGGAGTCGGGAGACAGGGCGCCGGGGCGTCACGCGGCATGGACGCCGCGTGCGAGCCCCCATGGACGGGTTCACGGCGTCCCCGGTGCCCTGTCTCCCGGTTTCGAGCCCGCCGCACCAGCCGAACGTGCGGCTGCGTGCTGAAAGGGCGGCCGCACCACGGCGGTGCACCCGCCCGCGAGCCCGAGCCCGCAACCCGCTACAATTACACGTCCCCGACCGTGGAGTACCCATGTTCCCCGCCAGCATGCAGATCGCCGGGTTCGACCCCGAACTCGCGACCGCGCTCGATCACGAGCGCACCCGCCAGGAAGACCACATCGAACTGATCGCCTCCGAGAACTACGCGAGCCCGCGCGTGCTCGAGGCCCAGGGGTCGGTGCTCACCAACAAGTACGCCGAGGGTTACCCCGGCAAGCGCTACTACGGGGGCTGCGAGTACGTCGACGTCGCCGAGCAGCTCGCCATCGACCGCGCGAAGCAGCTCTTCGGGGCGGACTACGCCAACGTGCAACCGCACTCCGGTTCGCAGGCCAATGCCGCGGCGTACCTGGCCCTCATCCAGCCGGGTGACACGCTGCTGGGCATGAGCCTCGACCATGGCGGCCACCTGACGCACGGCGCCAAGGTCAATTTCTCCGGCAAGATCTTCAACGCCGTGCAGTACGGCCTCGACCCGAAGACGGGCGAGATCGACTACGCGCAGGTCGAGCGCCTCGCGCACGAGCACAAGCCGAAGCTGATCATCGCCGGCTTTTCGGCGTACTCGCGCGTCATCGACTGGGCGCGTTTCCGGCAGATCGCCGACGCGGTGGGCGCGTACTTCCTGGTGGACATGGCGCACATCGCTGGCCTCGTGGCTGCGGGCGTGTACCCGAGCCCGGTGCCGCATGCCGACGTCGTCACGACCACGACGCACAAGACGCTGCGCGGCCCGCGCGGCGGCCTGATCCTCGCGCGCGCCAACGACGAGATCACCAAGAAGCTCAATTCGCTGATCTTCCCCGGCACGCAGGGTGGCCCGCTGATGCACGTCATCGCGGCCAAGGCCGTCGCGTTCCTCGAGGCGCTGCAGCCCGAGTTCAAGGGTTACCAGCAGCAGGTGGTCGCGAATGCACGCGCCATGGCGAAGGCGCTGATGGGCCGTGGCTTCAGGATCGTCTCGGGCGGCACCGACAACCACCTGTTCCTCGTGGACCTGATCGAGCGCAGCTACACCGGCAAGGACGCCGACGCCGCGCTTGGCCGCGCCAACATCACGGTGAACAAGAACACCGTACCGAACGACCCGCGCTCGCCGTTCGTGACGAGCGGCCTGCGCATCGGTACGCCGGCCGTCACCACGCGCGGCTTCAGGGAAGCGGAGGTCGTGCAGCTCGCCGGCTGGATCGCCGACGTGCTCGACGACCCGTCGAGCGAGGCGGTGATCGAGCGCACGCGGCAGTCGGTGCTCGAGATCTGCCGGCGCTTCCCGGTCTACGGCTGACCTGAAGCGCCCAGGGGCCTCCGGCGATGCACTGTCCGTTCTGCGCGCACGAGGAGACCAAGGTCATCGACTCGCGCCTGTCGGCGGAGGGCCAGCAGGTGCGTCGCCGTCGCGAGTGCCTGCAGTGCGGTGAGCGGTTCACCACGTTCGAGTCGGCGGAGCTCGTCATGCCGCGCATCGTCAAGAGCGACGCGACCCGCGAGCCGTTCGACGAAGCGAAGCTCCGCGCCGGGATGCTGAAGGCGCTCGAGAAGCGGCCGGTGTCGAGCGAGGCAGTGGACGCCGCGGTGAACCACGTGTGCCACAGGCTGCGCACGCTGGGTGAGCGCGAGGTGCCAGCGCGCCTCGTGGGCGAGCTCGTGATGGACGAACTGCACAAGCTCGACGAGGTGGCCTACGTGCGCTTCGCCTCGGTGTATCGCAGCTTCCAGGATGTCGATGCCTTTCGCGAGGAGATCGACCGGCTGCGCCACCGCCGGCCGCGCTCGCTCGAGGACGTGCAGCTCGGGTTGTGGTCGCAGCCCGAGGACGGGGGCCGCAAGAAGTGAACGTGTTCGACGCCGACGACCACCACCACATGGTGCGGGCGCTCGAGCTCGCGCGGCACGGGCTGTATTCCACGCCGCCGAACCCGGCCGTCGGCTGCGTGCTGGTTCGCTGGGGCCAGGTGGTGGGCGAAGGCTTCCACCAGCGCGCGGGAGAGCCGCACGCCGAGATCGTCGCGCTGCACGAGGCCGGGATCGCCGCGCGTGGCGCCACGGCCTACGTCACGCTCGAGCCGTGCTCGCATCACGGGCGCACGCCCCCCTGCGCCGATGCGTTGATCGCCGCGGGCGTCCGGCGCGTGGTGGTAGCGATGCGTGACCCGAACCCGCGGGTGGACGGCTCTGGCCTCGGCCGGCTCGAGGCGGCCGGCATCAAGACCGCGCACGGCCTGCTCGCCGGCGAGGCTGCAGAGATCAACCGGGGCTTCGTCAAGCGCATGGTCACCGGACGGCCGTGGGTGACGCTCAAGCTCGGCGCGAGCCTCGACGGGCGCACCGCGCTGGCCGACGGCACGAGCAAGTGGATCACGGGCGAGCGGGCGCGGGCCGACGTGCAGCGCCTGCGGGCACGGTCGTCCGCCATCGTCACCGGCAGCGGCACGGTGCTCGCCGACGACCCGATGCTCACCGTGCGCGATCCGGACCTCGACCTGCGTGGGCGGCGTCCGCTGCGGGTGGTGCTCGATTCCTCGCTCAACACCCCGCCGACCGCGCAGGTGCTGAGCTTCGCGGGTTCCACCCTGATCCTCACCCGCAATGCCGCGGCACCGCTGGCCGAGCCGCTGCGCGAGGCCGGGGTACGGGTTGAAGCGGTGCCCGCGTCGCCCGAGGGGCTCGACCTCGACGCCGTGCTCGAGAGGCTCGGCGAACTCGAGTGCAACGAAGTGCTCATCGAGGCCGGGCCGACGCTGGCAGGTGATTTCGTGCGCCGGGGGCTGGTGGACGAGATCGTGGTCTACATGGCGCCCGTGGTGCTGGGCGACCTCGCGCGCAGCCTGTTCAACCTGCCGCCGCTTGCGCGCATGTGCGATCGCTGCGAGTTCGAGTGGCGCGACGTGGCGCGGGTCGGCGACGACCTGCGGCTCACCCTGAGGCCGCGCAAAGGAGCGACCTGATGTTCACCGGTATCGTGCAGGGCGTGGGACGCATCCGTTCGGTCGAGCCCCACGGCGGCGACGTGACGATGTGGATCGAGACGGGCGACGTGCCGCTCGCCGGTGTCGATATCGGTGGCAGCATCGCGGTCAACGGCTGCTGCCTGACCGCGATCGAGTTCGAGCCA
>JAGVUU010000010.1 GCA_019136105.1 Gammaproteobacteria bacterium | reverse complement strand
TGGCCCGATGCCGGCGCCGGAGAGCGCACGGGCAGCGGGACACTTTCGGGGGTCCTCTCGTTTTCGGTGCAATAACATACGGTAGCGAGAGGGTGTTTTGTCCGGGGATTTCGAGGGGTCGTTTTGCAAGTCACTGATTGTGAGGGGTGTTCTGATCCCCTCAGAACGGCAGACTCCCGGCACCTTTGGCTCGTTTCATGAGGCACTGGCCGTCGTTTTCTCGGCAGTGACAGACGGCAGGATCTTGTCGGCGTAGCGCTCGACGGGGAAACGGAACACGCCGCGCAGGTTGATGCCCTCGGTGCGGGTCGGCGCGATGCGGCCAATGAGTTCGGGCGGCACGGCGCCGCTGCGGCGCTGTGCCCAGTGGTCGAGGACCTGCTGCATCTGGGCGGTGTTCCAGGCCATGAGGATGTTGGCGAGCAGACTGAGTGCATCGGCGACGGCCTGCATCTCGTCGGGGCGCTTGGCCTGGTGGCTGGCGACCCGACCGGTATAGATGGCGCGCTTCAGGGCATTGACGGCCTCGCCGCGGTTGAGGACTCGCAGCAGCTCACGCCGGAACACGTCGTTGAGGAAGTAGTCGCACAGGAACACGGTGCGCAGCAGTCGGCCGAGGTGCGAGATCGCCTCATAGAGCGGATCGCCGCGGGCGGCCGATCCGTATCGCGCCGTCACGTGGACGGCGCTGGTGTGCCCGGCATGCACGGAAGCGACCAGACGCACGGTCTCGTCCCAGTGCGCGCGGATCCGCTCGAGGTCGACGCTGGCGCGGCAGATCGGTCGGACGCTGTCGGGGATCGCGCTGCCCCGTGGCAGGAACAGATGCCGATCTTTCAGCGCCTTCAGGCGCGGACACAAATCGAAGCCAAGGAGCTTGGCCAGGGCCATCGCGAAGTCCGTGTGGCCGTGGGTATCGACGGCGAGCTGTGCGATCTCGAGTGCCTCGTGGCGGACGACGCCTTCGATGGCGGCACCGGCCTGGCGCTGCTCGTTGAGCACGAGCGGTTGGGCGTGGAAGATGCCCCAGCGATCGCGCACGTGCGAGTAGATGCCGATCGAGGACGTCTGGCGGCGGGGATCGAGGCGGGCTTGCCAGACGCGCTTGGCGGTCTCGAGGCTCATCAGGTCGGAGGATGCGAGATCGGCGCGGCCCCAGGTGGTGGCGACCGGATGGCGATGCATGAACGTCAGCACGGCGCTGCAGGCCGCGGTGAGTCGGCGCTCATCGGCGGCCCAGCGCATCGCCTGGCGGACGGCCGGGGCGGCGAGCTGCGGGATCATGCGCGCGGTCTCGGCCGCCGAGAGCGCGGTGCCGTGGCCGAGGATGCCGGCATAGACCATCAGCAGCTCGTGGGCCGAACGCGGCTCGCGGCCGAGCATGATCCAGCTGAAGCGGACCTCGGCATCGACCGCGAGAATCAGCTCGGGAAGCTGTGCTTCGCCGATGCGCCGATCGAGGGCGGTGCGCAACTTGGCAAGCTCCGGATCCTCCTCCTCGGCCGCGAGCGGCGTGAGGTGCAGCTCGTCGTCGACGCGCAGTTCACCGGCCTCGGCGGCGGCGGCGACGGCTGCGAGGCCGGCCTGCGCGCGCTCGGCGAGCGGCTCGAGGAACCGCGTTGCGTCAGTGGGCAAGCCGAGCCGGCGGAAATGCGTGCGGCGATGCGCGTGCCAGCGCGCGGCGGGGATCAGCAACTGCTCGCGGCTGCGAAACGCGAGGCTGTGGTCGATCCAGACAGTGCCGTTGCGCAGCGCCCGGCGCAGGCCGAGCAGGGTCGCCACCTCGAACGCACAGAACGCACGTTCGCGATCCGGGCTCGCGAGGGCGGCTTGCCAGACCCGTCCCAGGCTCACGTGAACATCGGCTGGCAGACGGCGCTGGTCGTAGGCATACAGGCCCTGTAGCCGGCGCAGCGCCGCGAGCACCGGATGTGCGTCCGTCGCCTGCCACGGCAGCTGCACGAGCGCGCTCAGGAGTGCGCGCACGGGGCGCACGCCGTCGATGAGTCGTTCACGGACGAGCTGGGCACGCGTTGCGGGTCGGCGGGCGCGGTGCGTCGCCAGCACCGACTGCAGCTGCTCACGCATCGCCGTGTCCGACAGGTCTGGGTCGGCGACCATCGTGTCGAGCGTCCTCAGCAGATCCTGGTAGCACGCGGCCCAGTCCCCCGGCGCGGCGTTGGCCCCGCTCGCCGCGCGACGCCAGAGGTCGGCGACCCGGCGGCGCGCCATCAGGAGCAAGCGGTCCGTGGCGGTCAGCAGGCAGTAGCGCAGGAAGCAGGCCGTCTCGATGCTGCGCACGGGCTCCCGAATGAGCGCCCCGGCGGACGGTGGGCGACCCGCCAGGCGCTTGGCGTGGCGACGCAACAGATCGTCCGGGAAGTCGCACAGGTGGTCGTGCACGCGCAGCGCGTACAGCCGCTCGATACGATCGACCATCTCCTCGACCTGGCGGGAGGAGTGCTTGGCCGGCGGCGCCCACAGCCAGCTCTGCAGGCTCGACCCGGAGTCGTGCGCCTCGGTGAGCGCCGTGCGCCACTGTGCCAGCCGGCTCGGCTCGACCGACCGCTCGATACGGCGTGCCAGCTCCGCTTCTTGCTGGCGGCGGGCGGCGGCGATCATCGCGCGCAACCGCCGTTCGTGGACGATGATCAGTCGGTGGTCGTAGAGCCAGCGCCGCGCAAATCCGAGCAGCCGCTCGCGGTCATCCGTGCGGGTCAACTCCTCGCGCAGCACGCGCACCAGCGCGCGGCGGTGATGGTCGCTGAGCCAGCGAAACCCGAGCGCCTCGCAGGCCAGCTGCTGGTGCTCGATCAATGTCGGCGCGCGGCGATACATGGCCCGAAGCGAGGCGAGGTCGGGGGCGGCGACGCCGAAGCGCGCGCCAAGGTGCCGCCACAGCAGCGGCGGGACGATCCGAACCGCCTCGAGCAGCCGACCACTCATGCGCAGAAAGCCGATCTGCAGGGCGAGACCGAGCTTCAGCTCCGGTCGTCGGCGTTCCTCGATGATCCGGCTCTCGTCCGACGAGAACTGGAAGAACACCTCGATCTCAAAGGCCGTTACCTCGCGCGGCAGGTGCCGCAGACCGAGAAATGTCGAATGCCAGCTGTCCATCGCGCCCTCCCCATGGCGGGACGATAGCCCTCTCAAAACCGCAATCAGCAAGTCGTTGAATAGACTGCCGTAATCAGCATCGACTCCTGAAAACAACGGCAGTTGCTACCGTATGTTATTGCACCGAAAACGAGAGGACCCCGATTCAGGCTCTTGAGTAGCTGGCCCAAGGTCTGCCGATTGACGAACTCCCAGATCTCGCGGGCCTTGATGGGGTCGGGGTTGTCGATGAGATCTGCGTCGACGGCGCCGGCGACAAAAAGCCCGTTGCCGAGCTCGGTCTCAAGCAGTTGCGCGGCCTCGGCGGCGAAGCCGAACTTTCGGTAGACGTCATCAAGCGAAGGCATGTCGGCTCCTATGACTACTTGAGGAGTTCCGATCCCGGGTGGTAATCGAGCTTGTGCGTCTTCTCGACGTACTCACGGAGCACCTGGAGGGACTTGTGGCCCGACTGCTGGGACATGTCCCAGATACTGGTTCCGGCGTTCGCCGCACTGGTGAGAAAGCCGCGGCGCAGGCTATGCCCGGCGTACAGGTCGGGGTCGAGTCCTGCACGCGTGGCGTGGTCCTTGAGAATCAGCGCCACACTGCGGTCGGTGAGGCGGGTGCCGCCGACGTGGTCGTTGGGTCGCATACGGCGGAACACGGGCCCTTGAGTGATGCCAGAGACAGTGAGCCAATCATCAAGCGCCTGCACTGGGCAGTAGTCCGATTCCTGGATGCGACGAATCC
>JAGVUU010000088.1 GCA_019136105.1 Gammaproteobacteria bacterium | reverse complement strand
CCCGCCCTCAACCACGCCCAACTGAGCTATTTCTTCGCCGAACCCGAAGACCGCTGCCGCACGGCCTCGAACAACGCCACCCCCGTCGCCACCGAAACGTTCAGGCTCTCGACCGCCCCCGCCATGGGAATCGACACCAGATGGTCGCAGCACTCCCGGGTGAGCCGGCGCATGCCCTCCCCCTCGGAGCCCATCACCAGGGCCAGCGGTCCCTGCAGATCGGCCTCGAACAGGGTCTTCTCGGCCGCATCGTCGGTGCCGACGAGCCAGACGCCCCGCTCCTTGAGTTCGCGCAACGTCCGGGCCAGGTTCACCACCGGGACCAGCGGGACGGTCTCCGCCGCCCCGGCCGCCACCTTGCGCACCACTGGCGTCAGGCCGGCGGCCCGGTCGCGCGGCACGATCACGGCCGCCACACCCGCGGCATCCGCGCTGCGCAGGCAGGCACCGAGGTTGTGGGGGTCCTGCACGCCGTCGAGCACGAGCAAGAGCGGTGCCGCGCCGGCGGCCTCCAGTGCTTCCTCGAGTTGGGTCTCGGGATCGCCCGCCCGGGGCACGATCTCCGCAACCACACCCTGGTGGCGCTCGCCCTCGGCCAGCTTTGCGAGCAGGGCATCGTCGGCACCCGCCACCGGTACGCCGGCGCGCTGCGCGAGGGCCCGGATCTCTGCGAGCCGGCCGGCGTCGCGACCAGCCGTGAGCAACACACGTCGCACGCGCTGCGGGTAGCGCGTCAGCAGCACGCGCACCGCGTGGATGCCGTATGCGACGGGCGCTGCCATCAGCGCCGTCTCCCGATCGGGCCCGGACGCCGCGAGCGGCGCGGCTCACCCGCCACGCTCGCAAGTTCGAAATCCACCCGACGGTCGTCGAGCGACACGTTGGTGACGCGCACGCGCAGCCGGTCGCCGAGCTTGAACACGCGGCCCGAGGACCGCCCCACGATGCGGTAGCCCGACCGGTCGCGGGCAAAGTAGTCCTGTCCGAGCGAGCTCACGTGCACGAGTCCGTCCACCTGCAGCCCGTCGAGCTGCACGAACAGGCCGAAATCGACGACTCCCGAGACGATGCCGTCGAACTCCTCACCGACGCGTTCCTGCATGTAGTAACACTTGAGCCACGCGACGGCGCCGCGCGTTGCCTCGTCGGCACGACGCTCGCGGAACGAACAGTCCTGCCCGAGCACCGGGAACGCCCCGTGCCAATCCACGAGCGCCTGCGGGTCGCCCCCTTGCAGCACCTGGCGGATGCCCCGGTGCACCACGAGGTCCGGATAGCGGCGGATCGGCGAGGTGAAATGAGCGTAGTGCTCGAGCGCGAGCCCGAAGTGGCCGATGTTGCCGGGCTGGTACACGGCCTGCGGCATCGAACGGATGACCGCGGTCGAGATCAGCAGCGCGTCGGTCCGGTCGCCGATCTTCGCGAGCAGGTCGCGCAGGTGCTCGGGCTTCACTTCCTCGGCGGGAGGCAGCCACAGCCCGAACTCGCGCAGGAACTGCCGCAGCGTCTCGAGGCGGTCGATTTCCGGCAGGCCGTGCACGCGGTAGAGCGTCGGCACCCGATGCCGGTCGAGGAAGCGCGCCGCGGCGATGTTGGCCGCGATCATGCATTCCTCGATCAGCCGATGTGCGTCGTTGCGGGGATACTCGACGAGCGCGGCAACTCGTCCCTGCTCGTCGAACTTGAGCTTGAGTTCCGGCGTGTCGAGCTCGAGCGCGCCGCGGCCAGCGCGTTCGCGCGTGAAGCTGCGGTACACGCCGTGCAGCGCGAGCAGCCGCTCGCGCAGCGCCTCGAGGCGCGGTTCGTGCCGGCCTTCAGGCCGCGCGAGGAACTCGCCCACCTCGCGATAGGTGAGCCGTGCGGCCGAGCGCATCACGCCCTCGAAGAAGCGCGAGCGCGTGATGTGGCCGGCGTCGTTCACGCGCAACTCGCAGCACAGGCACAGCCGGTCCTCGTGCGGCACGAGCGAGCAGAGCCCGTTCGACAGCGCCTCCGGCAGCATCGGGATCACGCGGTTGGGGAAATAGACGGACGTGCCACGCTCGCGGGCCTCGACGTCGAGCGCGCTGCCCGGCCGCACGTAGTGCCCGACGTCGGCGATCGCGACGATCACGCGCCAGCCGCCACCCCGGGTGCGTTCGCAGTAGACCGCGTCGTCGTAGTCGCGCGCGTCCTCGCCGTCGATGGTGACGAGTTCGATGTCGCGCAGGTCCTCGCGCCCGGCGACTGCGTCCTGCGGAATGCGTGCACCGTACGCCTCCGCCTCGGCCACCACTGCGGCCGGGAACTCGAACGGCAACCCGTGCGAGTGGATCGCGATCTCGGTCTCCATGCCTGGCGCACCGTGCTCGCCGAGCACGCGCGACACGCGCCCGACCGGCTGCGCGCTGCGGCTCGGCGGCCGCGTGATCTCGACGATGACGATCTGGCCGGGCTCCGCGCCGCCGCGCTGCGCGTCCGGCACGAGCACGCGGTGCGTGAAGCGGGGGTTGTCGGCCACCAGGTAGGCGACGCCTGAATCGACGTGCAGGCGCCCCACCACCTCGCGCGTGCGGCGCTCGAGCACCTCGACGATCGCGCCCTGGGGCTTGCCGCGGAAGCGCGGACCTTCGATGCGCACCGCCACGCGATCGCCGTGCATGACTTCGCGCATCTCGTGGGCCGACAGGTGGATCGGCGCGGACGCGTCGTCGGGCAGCAGCAGGCCGTCGCCGTTGCGGCTCGCCTGCACCGTGCCCACCACGAGCCCCGGCAACTGTTCGCGCAGGCAGTACTGGCCGCGGCGATTGAGCACCACCTCGCCGCGCCGGACCAGTTCCTCGAGCTGTCCGGGCGCCTCGGCCGCGCCGGACGGGCCGAGTGCGGCCGTGATCTCCTCCAGGCGCAGCGGCCGTCCGGCCCGCTTCAGGACGCCCAGTGCGCCCGGTGCCGGCGCGGCTCGCGCTCCACGGGGACGGGGAGCGGATGCCACGGGGCCGGATCGGCGGGGACGTTTACGTTGCATCGATTTTCATTTGCCGTGGCGCGGGACCGCCGGTATTCGTTGACAGTCCACGGAGGCGCCAGTAAATTGCGCCACCTTCCAGCCGGCCCCCGGGGCCGAGCCGCGACCGAAGCCCAGGTGGCGGAATTGGTAGACGCACTAGTTTCAGGTACTAGCGGGTAACACCGTGGAGGTTCGAGTCCTCTCCTGGGCACCACCCCGCCGCACGGCGGGACTCTAGCACCCCGTCAGATCGACCGCGAGATCAGTTCCTTCATGATCTCGTTGGTGCCGCCGTAGATCCGCTGCACGCGCGAGTCGGCGAACATGCGGCAGACGAGGTACTCGTTCATGTACCCGTAGCCGCCGAACAGCTGCACGCACTCGTCCATCACCTTCTGCTGGATGTCGGTGATCCACCACTTGGCCATCGCGGCGGTCTCGGTGTCGAGCTCGCCCTTGACCAGCTGCTCGATGCAGCGGTCCACGAAGACGCGCGCCACGTGCACGTGCGTGGCCACCTCGGCCAGCTTGAAGCGCGTGTTCTGGAAGTCGGCGATCTTCTGGCCGAACGCCTGGCGCTCCTTGGTGTAGCGCACGGTCTCGGCGTAGGCGCCTTCCATCGCCGCCACACCGCCCAGGGCGATCGTGAGGCGCTCGTACGGCAGGTCGCCCATCAGCATGTGCATGCCGCGGCCCTCCTCGAGGCCGAGCAGGCAATCCGCCGGCACGCGCACGTCCTCGAAGTAGAGTTCCGAGGTGTCCTGCGCGGTCATGCCCATCTTGTCGAGCACGCGGCCGACGCGGTAGCCGGGCAGGTTCTCGGTCTCGACCATCAGGATCGAGAGGCCGCGGCTGCGGTCGTTCGGGTCGGTGCGCACCACCAGCAT
>JAGVUU010000309.1 GCA_019136105.1 Gammaproteobacteria bacterium | reverse complement strand
AAGCCTGGAGGTCGACGGTGCGGCGTGACATCAGCCACTCTTCGGGCGGCGGCTCGAGGATCATGTCGTTCGTCACCGGTGCGTAGCTGCGCCCGGAGCGCGCGGCACCCTCGCGCGCCGCTGCCGCCGAGTCGATCCTCTCCGGGATCGTCGTCTGGATACTCTTCTCCACACTCGTCGCAGCCGTGTGCGCTGCGTCGCGTCCTCTTGGTTCCGCACGCCATGCGAACGCCTGCGGCACTTCGGTCGCAGGCCTGGCCCCCGAGGTCGTCCCGGGTGCGGGGACAGGCGCCGTCACGGATGCGAACGCGCCGAGGTCGATGTCGGGCAGGTTCGCGGCACGCAGCTCGTCACCGCCTGGCTGGCCCCCGTTGACCAGCAGGATGTACGCCATGAGATCGAGGTAGGCCCCTTCGCCGAGCTGGCCCGGAGCGAAAGGCGGCATGGTGGTCGACACGTAGTGATAGAGACGCGCCGCCGACCCGAACCTCTGCGCGAAGGCAGGGCCCGCGAGTGCCGGTGCATCGCCTCCTTCGAGATGCGCGCCATGGCACATCGCGCACTTGGTTGTATAGATAGCTCGGCCGCGCTCTGCCTGCGCAGTCGTGAAGGGCGCCGTCCCTTCCCCGTGCGCGGCGATGGGTGAGCAAAGAACGCCCGTAATGAGCGCGGCACACGCGATCACCGACAGATGGCTGCTGTTCACGTGTGCGCGCCCCGGTCAGGACATTCGACCCACCAGCGCTGCGACTGACGTCGTTGTACCGGTGTGCGCGTTCACAGTTTGCTCAGCATGCCGGCGGCGGAGAGGTAGGCGACGATGCGTTCGGCGGACTCATCGGCCGAGGCCTGCTGGGTGTGGAGGTGGATCTCGGGGTGCTCGGGGGTCTCGTAGGGCGCATCGATGCCGGTGAAGTTCTTCAGCTCCCCGCGCCGCGCCTTCTGGTACAGCCCCTTCACGTCGCGCCGCTCGGCCTCGGCGAGCGGGGTGTCGACGTAGACCTCGAGGAACTCCCCCGCCGCGAACAGCTCGCGCGCCATGCGCCGCTCGGCCCGGTAGGGCGAGATGAACGAGACGAGCACGATGAGCCCGGCGTCGACCATGAGCTTGGCCACCTCGGCCACGCGACGGATGTTCTCCACCCGGTCCTGGGCCGTGAAGCCGAGGTCCTTGTTGAGGCCGTGGCGCACGTTGTCGCCATCGAGCAGGTAGGTGTGCCGGCCGAGCGACAAGAGGCGCTTCTCCACCCGGTTCGCAATCGTCGACTTGCCCGCGCCCGACAGCCCCGTGAGCCACAGCACGCAGGCCTTCTGCCCCTTCAGCTGCGCGCGCACCTGCTGGTTCACGTCGAGCGCCTGCCAGTGCACGTTCTGCGAGCGGCGCAGCGCAAAGTGCAGCAGCCCCGCCCCGAGCGTGTTGTTCGTGAACCGGTCGATCAGGATGAACCCCCCGAGCGTCGGGTCCTCGGCATAGGGCTCAAACGGCACCGCCCGATCGAGCGTCACCTCGCACACCCCGATGTCGTTGAGCTCCAGCCGCTCGGCCGCCGTGTGCTCGAGCGTGTTGACGTTGATCTTGTACTTCAGCGGCGCAATCGTCGCCGACACCGTGCGCGTGCCGATCTTCATCAGGTACGAGCGCCCCTGCAGCAGCGGCTCATCGTGCATCCAGATGACGGTCGCCTCGAACTGGTCGGCCACCTCCGGCGGGGCCTCGCCCGCGGCCAGCACGTCCCCACGGCTCACGTCGATCTCGCTCGTCAGCGTCAGCGTCACCGACTGGCCCGCAACGGCCACCTCGAGATCCCCGTCGGCCGTCACGATGCGCGCCACCTGACTCTCGCGCCCCGAGGGCAGCACCCGGATGCGATCGCCCGGGTGCACGCTGCCGCTGGCGATCAGGCCCGCAAACCCCCGGAACGTGTGATCCGGCCGGTTCACCCACTGCACCGGCAGCCGAAACGGCCGCGTGGGCAGCGCCTCTCCCACCTCGACGGTCTCGAGGTGCCCCATCAGGGTCGGCCCGTGGTACCAGGGCATGTTCGATCCCGCCTCGAGGATGTTGTCGCCGTAGACCGCCGAGAGCGGGATCGCGGTGATGTCGGTGAGCCCGATCTGGCCGGCAAAGTCGTGGTACTCCTGCAGGATCGTCTCGAACACCTCCTGCGAGTAGCCGACCAGGTCCATCTTGTTCACCGCCAGCACGATGCGGCGGATCCCGAGGAGCGAGACGAGGAAGCTGTGGCGGCGCGTCTGGGTCAGTACGCCCTTGCGCGCATCGATCAGGATCACGGCCAGATCCGCCGTCGAGGCCCCCGTCACCATGTTGCGCGTGTACTGCTCGTGCCCCGGGGTGTCGGCCACGATGAACTTGCGCTTCTCGGTCGAGAAGAACCGGTAGGCCACATCGATCGTGATGCCCTGCTCGCGCTCGGCGGCGAGCCCGTCGACGAGCAGCGCAAAGTCGAGCTCCGCGCCCCGTGTCCCGACCCGCCTGGAGTCCGCTTCGAGCGCCGCGAGCTGGTCGTCGAAGATCATCTTCGACTCGTACAGCAGCCGCCCGATCAGGGTCGACTTGCCGTCGTCGACCGAGCCGCAGGTGATGAAGCGCAGCAGGCTCTTGTGCTGGTGCTGCTCGAGATACGCCTCGATGTCGCGGGCGATGAGTGCAGACTGGTGAGCCATCAGAAGTACCCCTCCTGCTTCTTCTTCTCCATCGAGGCCGAGGCGTCGTGGTCGATCACCCGTCCCTGGCGCTCCGATGAGGTCGTCAGCAGCATCTCCTGGATGATCTTCGGCAGCGTGTCGGCCGTGCTCTCGATCGCGCCGGTCAGCGGGTAGCAGCCGAGCGTGCGAAAGCGCACGGTCTTCATTTGTGGCGTCTCCCCATCGTTCAGCGGCATGCGCTCGTCATCGACCATGATCAGCGCCCCGTCGCGCTCGACCACCGGGCGCGGCGCGGCGAAGTACAGCGGCACGATCGGGATGCCTTCCAGGTGGATGTACTGCCACACATCGAGCTCGGTCCAGTTGGAGATCGGGAACACCCGGATGCTCTCCCCCTTCGCCTTGCGTGTGTTGTACAGGCTCCAGAGCTCGGGCCGCTGGTTCTTCGGGTCCCAGCGGTGCGCCGCCGAGCGAAACGAGAACACCCGCTCCTTCGCCCGCGACTTCTCCTCGTCGCGCCGCGCCCCGCCAAAGGCCGCATCGAAGCCGTACTTGTCCAGCGCCTGCTTCAGCCCCTGCGTCTTCATCACGTCCGTGTGCACCTGCGAGCCGTGCGTGAAGGGGTTGATGCCCCGCGCGATCCCCTCCGGGTTCACGTACACGATCAGCTCCATGCCGCTCTCGCGCGCCATGCGATCGCGAAACTCGTACATCGCCCGGAACTTCCACGTCGTGTCGACATGCAGCAGCGGAAAGGGCGGCGGCGCCGGGTAAAACGCCTTCTTCGCCACGTGCAGCATCACCGAGGAGTCCTTGCCGATCGAGTACAGCATCACCGGCTTCTCGCACTCGGCCACCACTTCCCGGAAAATCTGGATGCTCTCGGCTTCCAGGCGCTGAAGATGCGTCAACGTCTGCGGGTGCAGCGCGGCCGAGGCGGCGGGGGCGGTGGCGGGTCCGGCGGTCATGGGCAAAAAACCTCCGTCGTCGAGCCTGACTGGACAATGGATACCATCACGATGGCCATGGAGCCCGGCGCGTGTGGGCATTCTGGGCGCATTTCGGACGCACGGGTAGCCTACCGCCTCTGCGGCGCACGGCTATCACCCAAATTGACGAGTTTCAAGACATCCGGGAATCGCTAGGCTCGCCTCACAAGGGATTGATATTTCTCAATCCACGCAAGGGCGCCACGATGACTCACGCCAGCCCCC
>JAGVUU010000299.1 GCA_019136105.1 Gammaproteobacteria bacterium | reverse complement strand
GGATTGCCCGAATGCTGTTCCACTGGATACGTGCCCCGGGGATGTCACGATTCACTATTCGTGCTCGATGCACGCCGGCCCACCGCCCACAGGTCCGAATCAACGCCGCACGCTCTACCTTCCGTTCTATACACCCGAAACGCTTCGGCTTCTCGGGCGTTTTCAGAGCTTCGAGCAGGTACTGCCCGGGTATGGCAGCGGCGACATTCCCAGTCTCGATCAGGTTACCAAGGAGCAGAGTGTTTACCGCTAAATCGCTTCGGTTCTGCGCGACTGAATGATGCGTAGGGTGCTCTTGAGGACCTCAGTCAGGTATCCGTGAAGGATCGGACCTGGCAATCAGAGCCTCGCGATCCGCTGCCAGCACAAATCCCGCCTTGATGGCTGCGTCGGTGGCGTCCGCGTAACGCTGCACATAGTCCGCACGCGATGCATACAGCTGCGCGAGCCGCGCCTCGGACAACGGCGGCGAGGAGCCAGCCAGAATGCAGCCGGTCGATGGGCTCGGGCCGGCGATGCCGGAGTGGGCATCGACAGGCACATCGACCAGCGGCGTGCGGACACCGCCCAGCACGATGCCGTCGGCGTCGCGCAGCAGAGTGGCAGGCGTGGTGGAGGTCGCCTCAAGACGGTGTGCCGCGGCAGGCGTACCGCCGCTGCGCACCCAGTAGTCCAGGCTATTGAACGCCGCTTTGGCGACGAAGTGCTGCGGTCCGTTGTTAATCGGCACGCCGCAATTCACGCTATTGAGGGCCGTGCCTATGGGGGTATAGGTCGTATAAATCCCCTTTTTCGCCCGGCAGTATCCCATCCACGCATTCACCGCCGAACACCAGCCTTCGGTCGTCATTCGAGCCCGCGAAACGCTTCTGACGGGCTTTGCGGCGCCCGAATCCCCCATCCAATCGTCCCTTGGCGTACGTTTTCCGGTGCCGTCGGCCGTCAGGCCAAGCCGCCACCGTGCCGCGTCGCGGCCCCGGGTGAGGTCTCAGAACAGCTCAGAGTAGTCCGACTCGCAGTCGAACAGTCGCGTCCGGGGCGGCGCCCGGCACGGTGGCCGCCGCGCGGCTTCGGCCCTGCCCGCTTTCGCATCGAGGTGGCTCAGGATCTTCGCGATTACTTCGGGATCCTCGATGCAGGCGATAATCCGCACCGCCCCACCACAGGCCGGACAGGTTTCGATATCGATGCCGAAAGCCCGTTTCAGACGCTGCGCCCAGGTCATCGAGGCCCGGCGTTCGGCGGGCGTTGGCTCCTCCATGTCTGCCGTCGTGGCACGCCGACCGCCTCTGCCCCGCTTGGCCTTCGTCACCTGCCCGCGGTACCGGCTGTTGGGCGCGAAAACGCCGTGGAAGCGGATCAGATTGACCCGCGGCTTGGGCACCAAAGCCGCCAACCGGGCGATGAAATCGAGCGGCTCGAAGATGACGTGCGTGGTCCCATCGCGGTAGGGCGTCTTCAACTGGTAGCGGACTTTGCCGCTCGGGGTGAGCGACAGGCGCTCCTCCGCGATCGCCGGGCGGCTGATGTACCGGCACAGCCGTTCGAGCGTTTCGCGTTCATCCGCGCGCGCCGCCACGCCCGCATGCAGGGAGAACCCGCCCACCTTACCCACCCCGTCACCGAACGACTCATCGCAGGCTGGCAGCGTGTGTAGCGTGAAGACCTTGCGGCCCTGCCGCGGCCCGACGGCAATGCGGTAGGTGATCGAGGAACCCAGCAGCTGATCCATCGGCCCGTCGGCGAGCTCGTCGCCGACCAAGTAGCTGTTCTCGGCGTCACACTCGAGTAGCCCCTGGCGTTCGAGGAACCGCCCGATGCGCCGTGCAAGAGCGTGGGTCAGACGGCTGAGCTCGGCACTCGTCGGGGCCTTCACCCAGTGGAAGCGCAGTGAGCCGTCGGTGCGCTCGACATACACCCCGTCGAGGAACAGCATGTGAAAGTGGATATTCAGATTCAGCGCACTGCCGAAGCGCTGGATCAGCGTGACCGCACCGGTCTGGGCCGTTGTGCGGGAAAACCCAGCCTTCTTGATCAGGTGAGTGGCAATGCAACGGTAGACGATGCCGAGCACCTGGCCCATCACGGCCGGGCGACTGGCGAACAAGAACCGCAACGGATACGGGACGCTCAGCACCCACTGCCGTACGGGTTGTTTCGGGAAGACTTCGTCGACCAGCAGCGCGGCGCTCTCGACCATGCGCCGGGCACCGCAGCTCGGACAGAAGCCCCGGCGTTTGCAACTGAACGCGACCAGGTGCTCGGCATGGCAACTGTCGCAACGGACCCGGAGGAACCCATGCTCGAGTCGTCCGCACTTCAGGTAGGACTCGAACTCCTTCTCGACGTACGCGGGCAGCGCCATGCCTTGCTCGGCCAGGTGCTCGACGAACGCCGGGTAGTGCTGCTCCACCAGCCGGTAGAGCCGGGTGTCCTCGGGTCGGTGGCGCTCGTAGACGAGTCCACCGGCGGCTTCCCTGCCGTGGGCGTGCATCGGCTGCGCGTCCTTGCGCTAGCGGGCGATGGTTCAGTCTGAAGACCGCTCCTCGCCGGCACAAGCACGGGAAACGCAGCGCCGACCCAATCAGCCGCGAAACCTGTCCCGCACCAGGTCGCGGGCACGGCCCGCTCCTACGACAGAATTGCGGCGTCGGTCGGGCTTCAGCCCGACCTACGGCCCGCCCCACAGGGCGTCACATGTTCCGCCGGTAGATGCCGCCGACCTCGTAGAGCGCCCCCGAGACCTGCCCGAGCGAGGCGACCTTCACCGTCTCCATCATCTCGGCGAACAGGTTGCCGCGTTGCTCGGCGACGCGCTGCAGCTGCGCCAGGGCTTCGGGCGTCTCGGCGCCGTGGCGCGCCTGGAACGCCGCGAGGTTGTCGATCTGCTGGCGCTTCTCCTCCTCGCTGGAGCGCATGAGTTCGCGCTCCTCGATCGTCTCCTCCTGCCCGGGCGGGGGCAGGAAGGTGTTCACGCCCACCAGCGGCAGCGAGCCGTCGTGCTTCCTGCTCTCGTAATACAGGCTCTCGTCCTGGATCTTCGAGCGCTGGTACATCGTGTCCATCGCGCCCAGCACGCCGCCGGCGGCGCGATTCCAGGCAAGCCCCGGCGATCAGGGGATTACGGTGACGTCAGGCGGATCGCGAGTTCATCCGACCGGATGATCCTGCCGGGCTTTGCCGTCCGCCGGACTGCGGTGGTGCCACGTGCCCGGAGCCGCACATGAACAATGCCACGCCGCAGCCGACCGCCGACCTCGACGCCGGCCTCGCCAACCTGCGCGAGTACGGTTACACGATCCACCCCGGGTTCATCGATGGGCATCGTCTCGTGCAGTTGCGCGAACGGCTGCTGGAGCAGGCGGACATGGAACGCGAGCTCGGCCTCGCGAACGGGGAGGCTCAGCATCTCCGATCCGATCGGCACGGGGAGCGAGCTGTCGCCCGTGCAACTCGTCGACCTCCTCCCCAACAAGGGCCGGGTCTTCGTGGACCTGTTGATGCACCCGCTGATGCACGCCTGCTGCGGCGGGCTGTTCGACGGCGTGGCCTGCAACCTCACGACGCAGACCAGGATCATGGTGCGCAAGGGCGACACGCGACGCAACACCAACCGCTCGACTCCGTTCATCCCCGAACTGCGCCGGGGCTGGGCACCCTGGCGGGGCGCGACCGACAGGCCCGTCGGCGCTTGCCTTTGACCGTGTAGCGGCATTGAATCCGCGCATGAGCCCGCCCCCCGATCCCCAGCCAGTCCCGCGCCGCCCGGCCCGTCCGCGCGGGCGTGGCCGCCCCACCCCCGACGAGGCCAGCCGCCTCAGCGCGCACCTGATCGAGGTCGCGGCCACGCTGTTCGAACAGGAGGGCTTCAGCGCGGTCTCGATGAACCGCATCGCG
>JAGVUU010000193.1 GCA_019136105.1 Gammaproteobacteria bacterium | reverse complement strand
GGGATGCAGCGCAGGTAGGAGAGGTCGAACGCACCCTGGTGCGTGGCGCCGTCGCCGCCCACCAGCCCGCCGCGGTCGATCGCAAACGCCACCGGCAGGTTCTGCAGGGCCACGTCGTGGATCAGCTGGTCGTAGGCGCGTTGCAGGAACGTCGAGTAGATCGCCACCACGGGGCGCGCGCCCTCGCACGCCATGCCGGCGGCGAGCGTCACCGCGTGCTGCTCGGCGATCGCCACGTCGAAGTAGCGCGACGGGTACTGCTTCGAGAACTCCACGAGGCCCGAGCCCTCGCGCATCGCGGGCGTGATGCCGACGATGCGCGGGTCGCTCGCGGCGATGTCGCACAGCCACTGCCCGAAGACCTGCGTGTAGGTCGGGGTGGTGGCTTTCTCCTTGAAGATCGTGCCGCTCGACGGATCGAACGGGCCGGGGCCGTGCCACTTGATCGGGTCGGCCTCCGCGGGCTTGTAGCCGTGGCCCTTCTGCGTGACGACGTGCAGGAACTGCAGGCCCTTCAGGTCGCGCAGGCGCGTGAGGTGCTCGACGAGCAGGTCGACGTCGTGGCCGTCGATCGGGCCGTGGTAATTGAAGCCGAGTTCCTCGAAGAGCGTGCCGGGCAGCACCATGCCCTTCATGTGTTCCTCGGAGCGCTTCGCCAGCTCCCACATCGCGGGCATGCGGCGCAGGATCTTCTTGCTGCCCTCGCGCAACGCCGTGTAGGTGCGGCCGGAGAGGATGCGTGCGAAGTACAAGGACAGCGCGCCCACGTTCTCCGAGATCGACATCTTGTTGTCGTTCAGCACGACCAGCATGTCGGGCTTGAGGGGGCCGGCGTGGTTCATGGCCTCGAAGGCCTGGCCGGCGCTCATGGCGCCGTCGCCGATGACGGCCACCACGCGGCGGCTCTGCCCGGCCTGTGCCGAGGCGAGCGCCATGCCGAGTGCGGCGCTGATCGAGGTGCTGGAGTGACCGACGCCGAAGGTGTCGAATTCGCTCTCACCGCGGTTCGGGAAGGGCGCCAGTCCGTCCTTGAGCTTGATGGTACGCAGGCGGTCGCGGCGGCCCGTGATGACCTTGTGCGGATAGGCCTGGTGGCCGACGTCCCACACCAGCCGATCGTGGGGCGTGTCGAAGACGTAATGCAGCGCCACCGTCAGTTCGACGGTGCCGAGGCCGGCCGCGAAGTGGCCACCCATCTGGCTGACCGTGTGGATGAGGAACTGCCGCAACTCGTCCGCCAGCGGCACCAGTTGCGACGGCTCGAACCGTCGCACGTCGGCCGGGGTCGCGATCGTCTCGAGGAGCGGGTATCGGGGGGCGTTCGTCATCGGCGCGCAGTTTACCGCAGTGCGTCAGAAACCATCCGGCTAGTGGCGGCGGCCGAGCAGCCACGCGGCCAGGCCGGCAAGCGGGCTGCCTTCCCAGCCGTGCGTTGCCAACGCTGCCGTGGCTTCAGCAGTCAGCCCGGCCACTCGCCGCCGCGCGCCGTCGAGCCCCGCCAGCGCGGGATACGTAGGCAGGCCGCGGGCCTCGTCGCTGCCGACCGGCTTACCCGTCAGCGATTCGTCACCCTCCACGTCGAGGATGTCGTCCTGCACCTGGAACGCAAGGCCGATCGCCCCGGCGAACCGCTCGAGCGCCTCACGGCCCGCGTCGTCGAGGCCCGGCGCGCACAGCGCGGCCATGCGCACGCTGGCGCGGATTAGCGCGCCGGTCTTGAGCGCGTGGATCAGTTCGAGATCCGCGAGTCCGAGGTTTCGCCCTTCGGCCGCTAGATCGAGCGCCTGGCCGCCCGCCATGCCGGCGGCGCCGCTCGCGTCGGCCAGCGTGGCGACGAGTTGCATGCGCACTGCGGGCTCGGGCCCGTGCGGGTGATGCGCCAGGACGCTGAATGCGAGTGCCTGCAGCGAGTCGCCGGCCAGGATCGCGGTGGCCTCGTCGAACGCCCGGTGACAGGTGGGGCGGCCGCGGCGCAGGTCGTCGTCGTCCATGGCCGGCAGGTCGTCGTGCACCAGCGAATACGCGTGGATCAACTCGACGGCGCATGCGGCCCCATCGACGCGCTCGAGCGGCACGCCGAGAGTCTCGGCCGTGGCGTACACCAGTGCCGGACGCACGCGCTTGCCGGGCGCCAGCACGCTGTAGCGCTGGGCGGAGTGCAGCCGTCCGGGTTCGCGGGTCACGGGCGGCAGGCAACCGTCGAGCTCGCGTTCGACGCGCTTGCGCCAGCGCCCGAGCCGGGCGTCCAAGTCAGCCGTCATCCTGGGCGGGCCCGCGCCGGGGTCACTCGGCCGCGTCGAACGGGTCAGGGGTCGCGTCCGGCGTCTTGGCGAGCAGGACCTCGACCCGCTGCTCGGCCTGCTTGAGCGACGCCTGGCAGCCGCGCGTGAGTTCGATGCCGCGCTCGAACTGCTGCAGGGCCTCCTCGAGCGGCAGGTCGCCGTGCTCGAGCCTCTCGACCACCGCCTCGAGTTCGCCGAGTGCCTGTTCGAAATCGACGGTCTTGCCTTTCTTGGGGGTCACGATGCTCTCCAGAGGCCGGCAAGCCTTGCACAGGGGTGGGGGAGGGTCAACGCAGGGTGATGCGGACTGGAAACCGCAATACCGGACAGTCCGAATCACCCGCGGACGGGCGGTCTGGTAGCGTTGACGCGATTACCGAACCGTTCTACATTGTGGTTCAGTTAGACATAGTCTAAAACAACCTTGCCACTCAGGCGAGGCCCCGACATTTGGAGGTATCCATGAAGAGCTTGAAGGGCACGAAGACCGAACAGAACCTGAAGGACGCGTTCGCCGGCGAGTCGCAGGCCAACCGTCGCTACCTCTATTTCGCACAGAAGGCCGACGTCGAGGGCTTCAATGACGTCGCCGCCGTGTTCCGCTCGACGGCCGAGGGCGAGACCGGCCACGCGCACGGCCACCTCGAGTACCTCGAGGCGGTGGGTGATCCGGCCACGGGCCTGCCGATCGGCAGCACCTCGAACAACCTGAAGGCGTCGATCGCCGGCGAGACCCACGAGTACACCGACATGTACCCGGGTATGGCGAAGTCGGCGCGCGACGAAGGCTTCGACGAGATCGCGGACTGGTTCGAGACGCTGGCCAAGGCCGAGCGCTCGCACGCCAATCGTTTCCAGAAGGCGCTCGACGCCCTCTGATCGACCGATCGCGACGGTTGCTAAAGAGGGCGGGCCCCGCGGGTCCGCCCTTTTTTACGCCCGGCCGCGGCCGGGCAGGCTCGAGGAGACGACCATGGCCGAACACACCCAGGCGCCTGCCGGACGGGAGGGTAGCCTCGCCGCGCCCACGCGCCACCCCATCGACTGGCGCAACCCCGACTTCTTCGACGAGGAGTCGCTGTTCAAGGAACTCGAGCGGGTTTACGACCTCTGCCATGGTTGCCGGCGCTGTTTCAGCCTCTGCAACTCGTTTCCGCTGCTGTTCGACGCGATCGACGAATCGCCCACCGCCGAACTCGACGGCGTGGACAAGAAGGTCTACTGGGAAGTGGTGGACCACTGCTACCTGTGCGACATGTGCTACATGACCAAGTGTCCGTACGTGCCGCCGCACCCGTGGAACATCGACTTCCCGCACCTCATGCTGCGCGCCAAGGCGGTGAAATTCCGCACGGGCGAAACGCGCGCCCGCGACAAGATCCTCTCGTCCACCGACACCGTCGGCGCGATCGCCGGCATCCCGGTCGTGTCGCAGATCGTGAACGCGGTGAACCAGAGCAGTTTCGGCCGCGGCATGCTCGAGAAGACGCTCGGCGTGCATCCCACGGCGCCGATCCCGAAGTACCACAGTGATTCCGGCCGGGCTCGCGTGGCCCGCGGCGACAAGCCGGGCCTCGAAGCGAAGGCCACGCCCGAGACTAAGGGCAAGGTCGCGATCTTCACGACCTGCTACTGCAACCGCAACGAGCCCGACATCGATGACGACCCCGCC
>JAGVUU010000094.1 GCA_019136105.1 Gammaproteobacteria bacterium | reverse complement strand
TGGCACGGCGCAGGAATTCCCGGACGACGCGCAGGACAGCCTCGGGCTGCTCGAGGTGTACCGCGTGCCCCGCATCGGGAATCACGCACACTTCGGCGCTCGGCAAGCTGCGCGCAAGTTCGTGTGCCGCGGCGACGAAGCGCTCGTCGAGTGCGCCGGCCACCAGCAACACCGGTACGGTCACGCGCGGCAAGGCACTGAACAGCGGCGGCTGGGCTGCGGGACCCAGCGCACGCAGGCTCGCCGCGAGTCCGCTTGCGTCGTTTGCGAGTCGTGCCGCGCGCTCGCGCGCCATGAAGTCCGGGCCGAGGCGCTGCAGCGTCGCGAACAGCGGCTGCGCGAGCCACTCGTCCACGAACGCGTCGACCCCTCGCTCCTCGATGCGCGCCGCGAGCGCTTCGTCGGCGCGACGGCGTGCCGCCCGTTCGCCCGGATCGGCGATACCTGCCCGGCCGGCCAGCAGCACGAGCGACGTGACCCGCGACGGATACCGTACCGCGCAGGCGAGCGCGAGGCGCGCGCCCATCGAGTAACCCAGCCAGTGGGCCGAGTCGTGACCCGTTGCTGCAAGCGTCGCTGCCAGATCATCGACACAAGCATCGAAGTCGTACGCGTGCCCGGCCACACGTTCCGCGGAGCGGCCGTGCCCCGGCAGGTCAGGAGCGATCGTGTCGAAGTCGTGTTGGAACGCCCGGGCGAGGCGTTCCATGCTGCGACCACTGCCGGAGTAGCCGTGCAGCAGCAGCAGCGCGGGCCCGCGGCCGCTGCGTTCGGCAGCGAGCACGTGCCCATTCATCGCACTGGCTCCCGACGCAACCCCGCCCGCACCGCGTCGCTCAACGCGCCGTGGAATGCCGTATTCGCGGCACGGTCCACCGGCACTTCGATCACGTGCCGGCCACCAAGCAGCGCGTTGCGGAGCGCCACGGTGAACGACGACGGGTCCGTCACCCGCACGGCGTTCCAGCCGAGCCCGCGCGCCAACTCGCTCAGGTCGAGCCCGTGGGGCACCGCGAAGAGCGGCTCGAACACGGATCTCGGGACCGCCCGTGCGACAGGCAGGTATTCGAAGATGCCGCCGCCGTCGTCGTTGCTCACGACGATCGTGAGGTCGGCATGGTGCAGACGGCCTGCCAGCAGGCCGGAAACGTCGTGCAGCAGCGTGAGGTCGCCGCACCAGAGGACCGTGGGACGGCCCGAACCGGTTGCGGCGCCGAGCGCCGCCGACACCTGGCCGTCGATGCCATTGACGCCGCGGTTGGCGAGCACCTGAAGCGCATTGGCCCGTGCCCACGCGAACGCATCCACTTCGCGGATCGCCATGCTGTTGGCCGCGTAGAGCACGGCTCCGGCGGGCAACGACTGCCACAGCGACTGCGCCAGGTGCGGCGTCAGGAATCGCGCGTCGGCCACGAGCGCCCGCTCGACTGCGGTGTGCGCAACCCGGTCCGCGTGGCGCCACTGGCCGAGCCAATGGCCGTCGACCCCAGCCGGATTGCCGAACCCTGCGGCGACCAGTTCACAGAACCGGCGCGGAGTTGCCCGCAAGACGCGCGAGGCCCGATGTTGCGGATCGCGGAATCCGCCCGCGGGATCCACGAGCCAGACGTCCGCCGTGGCGTGCCGCGCGAGCCACAGGTTCACCGCTTTGCTAGTCGGCAGACCGCCAAAGCGCACCACGAGATCAGGACGCAGCACGTCCGCCGTCCCCGGGTCGCGCAGCAGCAGGTCGGCGCCGTGAATCAACACTTCATCGAGCGCAGTGCCCGCACGCAAGCCGGACGCCGGGTCCGCAATCACGGGCCAGCCGAGCGCCGCGGCCATTCGCCGCAACGATTCCGCGAGCGTCGGCTCGGGGTGGTCCGGACCGAAGACGAGCACACCACGAGCGGTGCCACGCAATTCCGCCGCGAGTGCACCGGACGGGTCGCTCGCTTCCTGCACCAGCGCCGCGGGCGCGGACGTCGTGGCGCAGGAGACGGCCTCCAGCTCACCGATCGTCGCCGGCACCAGTGGCTCACGAAACGGCAGGTTCAGGTGCACGGGTCCAGGCGCAGGGCCAGTAGCTTCGGACACCGCGCGCCGCGCGAGAGCGCGCGCGTAACCCGTGCCCACGCCCTCGGAAGGGCACGGTGCCTCTTCGCTCCAGCGCGTAAAGCCCGTGTAGAGGGTGCGCTGCTCCATGGTCTGGGCCGCGCCCCAGGCTCGCAGCTCCGGCGGGCGGTCGGCCGTCAGCACGACCAAGGGGACGCGCGCGTGCGACGCCTCTGCCACCGCCGGCAGGAAGTTCGCCCCCGCCGTACCGGAGGTGCAGATGATGGCAACGGGTCGGCCAGTGGCCTTCGCGTATCCCAGCGCGTGGAACGCGGCGTTGCGCTCGTCGACGTGCACGCTGTGCGGGAGCCCATGATGCTGCGCGACCGCCAGTGCCAGCGGCGTCGAACGCGAGCCCGGACAGATGACGGCCGTGGCGATGCCCGCCGCGTGCAACTCGTCGATGAGTGCGCGCGCGAACACGAGATTGGCGGCGCCGGTGTCTGACGTATCGGTGGACGGGTTCATCAGGGCGCTCCCCAGAGCAGCGGCCCCAGCACGGTGCGCAGCTTGAGCTCGGTCTCGGTGAATTCGGCCCGCGGCTCCGAGCGCGCCACGATGCCGGCGCCGGCCCACGCAGTGGCGCTGCGCCCGCGAACCAGGGCGGAGCGCAAGGCTACATCAAATTCGCCGTCACCATTCGACTGCAGGAACCCGACCGGGCCCGCGAACCAACCGCGTTCGACCGATTCGTGCGCGGCCAGCCAGCGCAGTGCGGCTTCGCGCGGGGCGCCTCCGACGGCCGGCGTCGGGTGCAGGCGCGCGGCCAGTTCGAGCAACGACACCGGCGCGGCCGCGCGCCGCCGCGCCCGCAACTCCGTGCAGAGGTGCTGCACCGTGCGCGTCTTGAGGAGCTTCGGTTCCGCGGCCACCTCGAGGTCGTCACAGCACGCGCCGAGCACCGACTGCAGGTGCTGCACCACGATCGCGTGCTCGTGGCCGTTCTTGCGGCTGTCGCACAACGCCTCGCCGAGCGCGCGATCGGCAGCGGTGGACGCTCCGCGCGGCGCGGTGCCCGCCAGCGCCACCGTCTCGACGGTCTCGCCGCGCACGCGCACGAGCCGCTCGGGGCTCGCGCCGAGAAACACAGCGTTTCCCTCCCCGACCGCGAACAGCGTGCAGGAGGGAAAGCGTTCGCGCAGCGCCACCAGCCAGGCCACCGCGTCGATCGGCGAGCGGGACGTGACGTGGACGGCACGTGCGATCACCACCTTGTCGAGTTCACCTGCCCGGATGCCGGCCAGCGCGCGCTGCACGCGCTCGACGTAGGGGTCCGGCCCGCCGTTGCCGATCTCGGCTGGGCCGCGCACCGGCTGCCCGAGCGCCAGCGGGCGCGGCTGCAGGTCGGCCCAGCGGCTGCCGATGCACGCGTCGCGAACATAGCGTTCACCATCGCGCCAATAGACGAGTTCGGGGAGGCGCAATTCGCCGTCCGGGAAACCCTGCCAGACGTTGCCCGAACCGATCCCGGGGGCGAAGGCAAAGCCTCCGACGAGGTGACCGAGTCGTGGCCCCGCGCCTTGCCAGGTCATCGACCCGAACACCTCGCGCGCCGCGGCCTCGGCTTGCTCGAAGCGACCGACGCCGTGGACGGAGATGCGGGCCGCACATCCGATGCCGACGCAGAAGCGCTCCGCGGCCGGCTGCTCCCAGTAGAAACGGGGGGCGGTGCCCGCCGCCGCAAAGACCTGCAGGGGATCGAGCGCCTCGCAGCGCACGGAACGGAAGGCCCGGGCCGAGGCGCTCACGGGCGACGCGCCTCGCTCGAACGAAGCCCGCTGCCGGGTTGCCTCAGGGTGCTATTCGACCAGACCTGCCGCACTTGCGCGACTCGCTCCCGCTTCCGGGCCCTCCCGGGGCCGACGTCAACCTGGCACGTTAACGGGTGGACCGCCCACCGCGTCAAGTCGGGACGTGACATCGGCCCCCGGCGCGTTCACTATTCCGCCCCGTTCCAGCCCTACCACGGACCCCGCCATGATCCGATTCGAGACCACGCTCGGCAGCTTCACCGTCGAACTGTTCGATAAGGACGCCCCGATCACGAGCCAGAACTTCCTCGACTACGTGGACGCCGGCCACTTCGACGGCACCGTCTTCCACCGCGTCATCCCAGGCTTCGTGGTGCAGGGCGGTGGCCTCACGGCCGACATGAAGCAGAAGGCGACGCGCGCGCCGATCCGCAACGAGGCGGACAATGGCCTCAAGAACCGCCGCGGCACGCTGTCGATGGCCCGCACCAACGACCCGCACAGCGCCACCTCGCAGTTCTTCATCAACCTCGTGGACAACGCCTTCCTCGACCCGGGCCGCGGCGGCGCCGGCTACGCGGTGTTCGGACACGTGGTCGAGGGCATGGACGTCGTCGACAAGATGGCCACGATGAAGACCGGCAACAAGGCCGGTCACCAGGACGTGCCGGTGACGCCGATCGAGGTCACGAGCGCACGCAGGGTCACGCCCGCCGCCTGATCGAGCGGCATCCGTCTCGAACCGGGGCACCGTCCGTGGCGAAGCGCCGCAAGGGCTGGTTCGCACGTGCCCTGCGCATGCTGCTGCTGGTCCTCGCCGCGTGGGCGGCCGTGACGGTGCTCGCCGTGGTGGGCATGCGCTGGATCGACCCGCCGACCACGACCTTCATGCTGCGCGACCGGATCGGCGGGCTATTCGAAGAGGACTACCAGTTCCGTCACGAGTGGCGCGACTGGGACGGGATCTCGAAGTACGCCCCGCTGGCCGTGGTTGCCGCCGAGGACCAGCAGTTCCCGTTCCACCACGGCTTCGACTTCAAGCAGATCGACAAGGCGCTCGAGGACCGCGAACGCGGCCGGCGCGTGCGTGGCGCGAGCACCATCAGCCAGCAGGTGGCGAAGAACCTGTTCCTCTGGCCCGGCCAGAGCTGGTTCCGCAAGGGGCTCGAGGCCGGCATCACGGTGCTGATCGAACTCGCCTGGCCCAAGCAGCGCATCCTCGAGGTGTACCTGAACGTCGCCGAGTTTGGGCGCGGCACCTGGGGCGTGCAGGCCGGGAGCCGCCGCTTCTTCCGCAAGGATGCATCGCGTCTCACGCCAGCGGAAGCTGCACTGCTCGCTGCGGTGCTGCCCTCGCCCCGCCGGTATCGAGCCGACGCACCCGGGCTTTACGTGCGCAAGCGCCAGGCCTGGATCCAGCGGCAGATGACGGCGCTCGGCGGCCCGGCGTATCTTCGCAATCTCGACTGAATCGCCAGCCGTCACCACGAATTCCCCCATGACGACCACGACCCGCATCGCGATCATCGGCGCCGGCCATTCCGGCATCTGCATGGGCATGCAGCTGAAGCGCGCGGGCATCGACGACTTCATCATCCTCGAGAAAGGCGCCACGCTCGGTGGCACCTGGCGCGACAACACTTACCCGGGCGCGTCCTGCGACGCGCCGTCGTTCCTCTACAGCTTCTCGTTCGCGCAGAAGACCGACTGGAGCCGTCGCTTCGCCTGGCAGTCCGAATTGCTCGCCTACTCGGTGGAGTGCGCCGTGCAGTCGGGCCTGCTGCCGCACTGCCGTTTCAACGCCGAGGTGACGGCCGCCCGCTTCGACGACGCACGCAACCTGTGGCGCATCACGCTCGCCGACGGCAGCGCGATCGAAGCGCAGTTCCTGGTGACCGGCGTGGGCCAGCTCCACCGTCCGGCGGTCCCCGCCCTCCCCGGACGCGATGCCTTCGCGGGGGTGCAGTTCCATTCGGCACGCTGGGACCACGGCGTGGACCTCGCGGGCAAGCGCATCGTGGTGATCGGCAACGCGGCAAGCGCCGTGCAGTTCGTGCCGCAGATCGCGCCACTCGCCGCCGAGCTCACCATCTTCCAGCGCTCGGCCAACTGGCTGATGCCGCGCAAGGACTGCCTCTATTCGCCGCGCCTGCACCGCTGGATGGCGCGCTGGCCGTGGCTCGCGAGGCTGCGTCACCAGTTCCAGTGGTTCTTCTTCGGCGAGATGCAGCTGACGCCGCTCATGAAGCAGGTGCGCGTCGTGCAGTGGCTCGCGACGATCAAGTCGAAGATGCACCTGCGGCGGCAGGTCAGGGACCCGGCATTGCGCGCCAAGCTCACGCCCGACTACCCGATCGGCGCGAAGCGCGTGCTCTTCAACGATGACTACTACCCGGCCTTGAATCGCGCCAACGTGCGGCTGGTGACCGACGGCATCGATCGCATCGAGGCGGCAGGCGTGCGTACGAAGCAGGGCGAGTTCGTCGCCGCCGACGTGATCATCTATGCGACCGGCTTCCAGGCCACCGACTTCCTGGCACCGATGACCGTCACCAGCGCGGGCGGACGCAGCCTGCACGACGAGTGGAAAGCCGGCGCACGCGCCTACCTCGGCGTCACCGTGAGCGGGTTCCCCAACCTGTTCATGTTGTACGGCCCGAACACCAACCTCGGGCACAACAGCATCCTCGTGATGATCGAGGCGCAGGTCGGCTACATCATCGACGCGATCCGCCAGCTCGACGCACGCGCAGCGCGGCGCCTCGACGTCAAGCGCGCGGTGATGGACGCGTACAACGACTGGCTGCAGAAGGACCTCGCGAAGTCGGTGTGGGCGGCGGACAAGCAGAGCTGGTACAAGCTCGCCGACGGCACGATCACGAACAACTGGCCGCACAGCACCATCCGTTACCGCAAGCTGTTGCGTGCCGCGGATCTCGGCGCGTACGAGATCGGCGGCTGAACGACGAACTGTCGCGGCAACGCGACGAAGCGAGTGGAACTTCGTCGCGGCGCGGTGCGTCCAACTCCGTGCGCCTCGTTTGGGCGCATGAAACCGGCCCTGCCCGTCCTGGGCTGCGGCCTGCAACAAGGAGCATCCATGCGCTTCAAGTTCGTTCCCGCGTTGGCCGCCGCCGCTGCTTTCGTGCCGTTCCTGGCACACGCGGAAGACATCGACTGGTCGTACCTCGAAGGCGGCTACGTCAACACCGACATCGACGGTTTCGACGAGGAAGTGGACGGCTTCACCCTGCGCGGTTCGTACGAGCTCACGGACAACGTGTTCGTGTTCGCGGGCTACACCGACCAGGGCACGTCGGTGTCCGGGTTCGACATCGACGTCGAGTCCTACAACCTGGGCCTCGGCTACGCATGGCCGCTCGGCAAGGCCCTCGACGTGTACGGCAAGCTCGGTTACGTCAGTTCCGAAGCCGACGTGCAGGGGCTCGGCAGCGCCGATGACGACGGCTATTCGCTGGCGGTGGGCCTGCGCGGCCGTGCGGTCGAGCAGCTCGAGCTCGAAGGCGCGGTGAGCTACGTCGACCTGTCGGACAGCGGCGACGACACCACGCTCGACCTCGGGGCGCGCTGGTACTTCACGCCGCAGTTCGCCTTCGGCGTGGAAGGATCGTTCGGCGACGACGCCAACGCCTACGGCCTGGGCGTGCGCTGGTCGTTCGGCGGCTGACTTCGGGGCACCCGCCGCAGTGACGGAGGCCCGGGGCGCGAGTCCCGGGCTTCTTTCGTTCAGTTCTCGTGCCAGACGACCTTGCGGCGCCCGACGACCCAGCGCTCGTAATGGGCGGCGTAGACGTCCTCGATGCGGTTGCGGCGAACCTTGAACGTGGGCGTGATCAGCCCGCTCTCCACCGTCCAGGGCTGCGACACCACCACCAGGCAGTCGAGGCGCTCGTGCGGGTCGAGCAGCGCATTGATCGATTCGAGGTGTGAGGCGAGCGACGCCTCCAGCGCCTGGCGCTCCGCAGCGTCGATTGCGCGTCGCGCGGCTTCCATGTTGAGCATCACCAGTGCGAGCGGCTGGCCGAGGTTCGCGCCGGTCACGCAGCATGCCTCGACCGCGGTGTGCATCACCAGCTTGTCCTCGATCGGCGCCGGCGCGACGTACTTGCCCTTGCCCGTCTTGAAGATGTCCTTCACGCGGCCGCTGATGCGCAGCCCTCCCTCCGCGTCGAGCACGCCCTTGTCGCCGGTGCGCAGCCAGCCGTCCGCGGTGAAAGTGTTGCGCGTCTGCTCGGGTTCCTTGTAGTAACCGAGCATGTTGCCCGGGCTCTTCACCTGGATCTCGTCGGTGTCGGGGTCGAGGCGGCTCTGCACACCGTCGTACGGGTAGCCCACCGTACCCGGCCGCTGCTTGCCGGGCAGCGTGCTGTGCGACACGCCGCAGTTCTCGGTCATGCCGTACACCTCGATGACGTTGAGCCCGAGGCGCGCGTACCAGCGCAGCAGGTCGGGCGGCATCGGCGCGGCGCCGCCCGCCGCGAACTGGCACTGATCCAGGCCGAGCGCGCCGAGCACCTTCTTGCGGATCACCCGGTTGACGATCGGGATGCTGAGCAGCCGGTCGAGCTTCTGCGCCGGCATCTTTGCAAGCACGCCCTGCTGGAACTTCACCCACAGCCGTGGCACGGAGAAGAACACGGTCGGCCGCGCCCGGCGCAGGTCGTCCGCGAACGTCTCGAGGCTGTCGGCGAAATAGACGTGCAGGCTGGTCGCGAGCAGGCAGTGCTCGACGATGGTGCGCTCGGCGACGTGGGACAGCGGCAGGTAGCTCAGGATGCGCGAGCGGTGGTCGCTGCCGAGCCGCTTCTGCACGGCGGCGAACGACCAGGCGAAGGTCGCGAAGCTGTGCATGACGCCCTTCGGCATGCCGGTGGTGCCCGACGTGTACATGATCGTGGCGAGCTCGTTGCCGTCGCGCACGGGCTCACCCTGCAGCGGCTGCGTGCGCGCCACCACGTCGTCCCATGCCACGCCTTCCGTGGCCGGCGACAGCGGCAGGCGCACGATGGGCAGGCCCTCCGGCACGCCCGGCTTCATCTCGCCCCAGCCGTCGAGCTTGCCGACGAACAGCAGCCGCGCCTCGCTGTGGTCGAGGATCTGGCGCACGGTGCCGGCCGCGAGCGTCGGGTACAGCGGCACCGAGACGTAGCCCGCCATCCAGATCGCGAAATCGGCGATCAACCAGTGCGCGCTGTTCTTCGCGAGGATGCCGACGCGGGCGCCGGGCTCGAAACCCAGGCCCTGCAGGTAGGCCGCCATCCGGCGCGTCTCGTCGACGATCTCGCGCCACGTGAAGTCCCTCACGTTTCCACCGCCGACGGGCTGCGTGAGCACGACACGGTCCGGCGCGGTGCGCTCCCAGTGGTAGAGTCTCTGCAGCGCGAGCGCGTCCGCCGGCACGGTCTGGTCCATCCGGTTCTCTCCCCTGCGTGGTTTAATTCAATCAGGGTTAATACCGACCGGCACCGCGTAACGTCAAGTCCGGGCGGAACTCCCGACGCGTGACGTGGACTAAAATCGTGTACAGGACGCCCGACGCCCCGGTGCGCGGCGCGCATGCAGATCCCAGGAGGCCCCATGCATTCGAAGATTGCTGCCCCGACTTCCCCGGTCACACTTGCGCTGGCCGCGTTGGTCGCGCTCGGCGCCGCGGGTTGCGGCGGCCCGTCCAAGCCTCCGCAGGAAGCCGCGGCACCCGCTGCCGAGGACGCGCAGGCTGCCGCTGCAGCAGAGGCTGCCGCTGCAGAGAAGGCCGCCGCCGAGCAGGCAGCGGCCGAGCAAGCGGCGGCGGATCTGGCCGCACGCGAGCAGGAACTGGAGGCAAAGCGGCTCGAGCTCGAACTGCGTGAGCGGGAACTGGCTGCACAGCAGGCGGCAGCCGCCAAGGCCGCTGCGAAGCCCGCAGCGCCGGTCAAGACGGCTTCGGCGCCGAAACCGGCCGCCGCTGCCCCGGCAGCACCCGCTGCTGCTGCGCCGCCACCCCCGCCGGTGACCGTCCCGGCCGGTACGCAGGTGTCGGTCAAGCTGAACACGGGTTACTCGACCAAGACCGCCACTCTCGGTGAGGCCGTCAATGCCGAATTGGCATCGGATCTCGTCGTGGATGGCCGTCGCGTCGCCAAGGCAGGCGCGCCGATCAGCGGCACGATCACCGAGGTCACGTCGGGCAGCAAGAAGATTGGTGCCGTGCCGGCGCTCAAGATCGATTTCACGCAGCTCGTGGTGGCGGATGGCGGCACGATGCCGGTTGCGATCCGCATCAACCAGAAGGGCCAAAGCGAGAAGGGCCGCGACACGGCCAAGATCGCGGGCGGCACCGCTGCCGGCGCGATCATCGGTCACCAGGTGGACGGCGACAAAGGCAAGGTGATCGGCGGCGTCATCGGCGGCGTGGCCGGCGCGATCGGCGCGCAGAAGACCGGCACCGAGGTCGAGCTGCCGGCCGGCTCCGTGCACGCGGCGAGCGTGCGCACCGCGTTCACCT
Organism: Gammaproteobacteria bacterium; assembly: GCA_019136105.1. Lineage (GTDB taxonomy): Bacteria > Pseudomonadota > Gammaproteobacteria > Steroidobacterales > Steroidobacteraceae > RPQJ01. The sequence goes on along the minus strand of JAGVUU010000094.1, from coordinate 9,449 downwards.
ACACGGGCAAGTGACCGTACGGGCCGGGCCGCCTCAGGCGGCCCGGTTGCCCGCGCACTAGCCGATGATCGGCGCGAGCCAGCGCTCCGCGTCGGCGAGCGCGAGTCCCTTGCGGCGCGCGTAGTCCGCCACCTGGTCGGCGTCGATCTTGCCCACCTGAAAGTAGCGCGCCTCCGGGTGCGAGAAGTACCAGCCGCTCACCGCAGCCGTCGGGTACATCGCAAAACTCTCGGTGAGGCGGATGCCGGCGTTGCGTTCGACGTCGAGCATGCGCCAAAGCGTCGCCTTCTCGGTGTGGTCCGGGCACGCCGGGTAGCCCGGCGCCGGGCGGATGCCGCGGTACTCCTCGCGCACCAGCTGGTCGTTGGTGAATCGTTCTTCCGGTGCGTAACCCCAGAACTCGCGGCGCACGCGCTCGTGCATGCGTTCGGCCAGCGCCTCGGCGAGACGGTCGGCCAGCGCCTTCAACATGATGCTGCCGTAATCGTCGTGGCGCGCCTCGAACTCGCGCACCTTGTCGTCGAGGCCGATGCCCGCCGTCACGGCGAAGGCACCGATCCAGTCGGCCACGCCGGAGTCGCGGGGCGCCACGAAGTCGGCAAGCGCGTAGTGCGGCTGGCCCGCGGGCTTCGGCTTCTGCTGCCGCAGGTGGTGCAGGCGATGGACGGCCTGCGTGCGTGACTCGTCCGCATAGACCTCGATGTCGTCGTCCACCGAGTTGGCCGGAAAGAAGCCGATCACCGCGGAAGCGCGCGTCCAGCGGCCGGCGATCAGCTCCTTGAGCATCCGCCGCGCGTCCGCATACAGGTTGCTCGCCGCCTCGCCCACCACCGGGTCGGTGAGGACTTCGGGGAACTTGCCTGCGAACTCCCACGCGTTGAAGAACGGCATCCAGTCGATGTAGCGCACCAACTCCTCGAGCGGCACGTCCTCGAACACGCGCACGCTGGACATGCGCGGCACCGGCGGGCGATACGCCGACCAGTCGCAGCTGTAGCGATTGGCACGTGCCTCGGCAAGCGTGAACGCCGGCACTTTCACCTTGCGGCCCTTGTGCTGCTCGCGCTTCTCGGCATGCTCCGCCTTGAGGCGCCGCGTCGCCTCGGCGCGGTGCTCGGCAGTCACGAGCGATTGGCAGACACCCACGGCACGGGAGGCATCCTTCACGTATGCCACGGCACCGTCGTATTCGGGATCGATCTTCACCGCGGTGTGCGCCGGCGACGTCGTGGCGCCGCCGATCAGCAGCGGCACTGCGAAGCCCTGGCGCTTCATCTCGCGCGCCACGTGCACCATCTCGTCGAGCGAGGGCGTGATCAGGCCCGACAGGCCGATCATGTCGGCGCTCTCGCGCCGCGCCGTCTCGAGGATGCGCTCGGTGGGCACCATCACGCCGAGGTCGATGACCTCGAAGTTGTTGCACTGGAGCACCACGCCCACGATGTTCTTGCCGATGTCGTGCACGTCGCCCTTCACGGTGGCGAGCACGACCTTGCCGTTGGAGCGGCTGGACCCGTCCTGCGCCTTCTCGAGGTAGGGCACGAGGTGCGCGACCGCCTTCTTCATCACGCGCGCCGACTTCACCACCTGGGGGAGGAACATCTTGCCCGCCCCGAACAGGTCGCCCACGACGTTCATGCCGTCCATCAGCGGCCCCTCGATCACCGCGAGGGGCGACGCCAGCTCGACGCGCGCTGCCTCCGTGTCCTCGACCACGAACTCGTCGATGCCCTTCACCAGCGCGTGCTCGAGCCGCTTCGACACCGGCCACGAGCGCCAGGCGTTGTCCTCGACGCGTTTCTGCCCCGCCTCGCCCTTGTAGCGGCCGGCGATCTCGAGCAGGCGCTCGGTGGCATCGGTCCGGCGCGCGAGGATCACGTCCTCGACGCGCTCGCGCAGCTCGGGCGCGATGTCTTCGTAAATCGCGAGCTGGCCGGCGTTGACGATGCCCATGCTCAGGCCCGCGCGGATCGCGTGGTACAGGAACACCGAGTGCATCGCCTCGCGCACCGGGTCGTTGCCGCGGAACGAGAACGACACGTTGCTCACGCCGCCGCTCACCTGCGCGTGCGGGCAGGCGGCGCGGATCTGCGCCGTGGCCTCGATGAAGTCGAGCGCATAGCGATCGTGCTGCTCGATGCCCGTGGCGACGGCGAAGATGTTCGGGTCGAAGATGATGTCTTCGGCGGGAAAGCCGACGGTCCCGGTGAGCAACTGGTACGAGCGCTTGCAGATCTCCACCTTGCGTTCGACGGTGTCGGCCTGGCCCTGCTCGTCGAAGGCCATCACCACCACGGCCGCACCGTAGGCACGTACGCGCCGCGCCTGCTCGAGGAAGGCGCGTTCGCCCTCCTTCAGGCTGATGGAGTTGACGATGCCCTTGCCCTGCAGGCACTTGAGCCCTGCCTCGATCACCGACCACTTCGAGGAGTCGATCATGACGGGCACGCGCGCCACGTCGGGCTCGGCCGCGACGAGGTTGAGGAACCGCACCATCGCCGCCTCGGAATCGAGCATGCCCTCGTCCATGTTGATGTCGATCACCTGCGCGCCGGCCGCCACCTGCTGACGGGCGACGTCGAGCGCGCCGGCGTAGTCGTCGGCCTCGATCAGCCGGCGGAACTTCGCCGAGCCCGTGACATTGGTGCGCTCGCCCACGTTCACGAACAGGCTGCCGGGCCCGATGTTGAGCGGCTCGAGTCCTGCGAGCCGGCAGCGTGGCTCGATCACGGCCGGCCGGCGCGGCGGCACGCCAGCCACCGACTCCGCGATGTGGCCGATGTGGTCCGGCGTGGTGCCGCAGCAACCGCCCACGATGTTCACAAAGCCGCTGGTGGCGTACTCCTTCACCAGCGCCGCCGTCTCGCAGGCGGTCTCGTCGTATTCGCCGAAGGCGTTCGGCAGGCCGGCATTCGGATAGGCGCAGACGTACGCATCGGAAATGCGCGAGAGCTCCTCGATGTACGGACGCAGCTGCTTCGCGCCGAGCGCGCAGTTGAGGCCGATCACCGTCGGGCGCGCGTGGCGCATCGAGTTCCAGAACGCCTCGACCGTCTGGCCCGAGAGCGTGCGGCCAGAAGCGTCGGTGATCGTGCCCGACACCATGATCGGCAGGTCGAGCCCCAGCTCGTCGAGCACACCGCGCACGGCGAACAGCGCCGCCTTGGCGTTCAGCGTGTCGAAGATGGTCTCGACCAGGATCAGGTCCACCCCGCCTTCGACCAGCGCGCGCGTGGCCTCGGCATAGGTTGCCGCCAGCTCGTCGAACGTGACGTTGCGGAAACCCGGGTCGTTGACGTTCGGCGACAGCGACGCTGTGCGGTTCGTCGGCCCGAGCGCGCCCGCGACGAAGCGCGGCCGCCCGGTGCGCGCCGCCACCTCGTCGGCGGCGCGGCGCGCGATCTGCGCCGCGGCGAGGTTCAGCTCGCGCACCAACGCCTCGGTGCCGTAATCGGCCTGCGAGGTGGCGTTCGAGTTGAACGTGTTGGTCTCGACGATGTCGGCACCCGCCTCGAGGTAGCGGCGGTGGATCTCGCCGATCACCTCGGGGCGCGTGAGCACCAGCAGGTCGTTGTTGCCCTTCAGGTCCTTCGGCCAGTCGCGGAAGCGTTCGCCGCGGTAGTCGGCCTCGCCGAGCTTGTACGACTGGATGACCGTGCCCATGGCGCCGTCGAGCACCAGCACGCGCTCGCCCAGCAGGCGGCGGAACTCGCGGACGCGTTCGGGTCGCAGCATGGTCAGGCCTCCGCGGCGGCACGAACCACCGGCGCGCGCACGCCGAGTGCGTGGCAGATCGCATAGGTGAGCTCGGCGCGGTTCAAGGTGTAGAAATGGAACTCCTGCACGCCGTGCTCCTGCAGGCGACGCACCTGCTCGATGGCGAAGCTCGCGGCGATCATGCGGCGCGTCTCCGGGTCGTCATCGAGCCCGTCGAAGCGGTGCGCGAGCCATTCCGGCACGCTCGCGCCGCAGCGCTTCGCGAAGCGCAGCATCTGCGGAAAGCGCGTGATGGGCAGGATGCCCGGCACGATCGGCGCGGTGATGCCGGCTGCCGCGCACTGGTCGCGGAAGCGCAGGTACTTGTCGGTGTCGAAGAAGAACTGGGTGATCGCGCGGCTCGCGCCAGCGTCGAGCTTGGCGCGCAGGTTGTCGAGATCGAACTTCGCGTCGGGCGCTTCCGGGTGCACCTCCGGATAGGCCGCCACCGAGATGTCGAAATCGCCCACGGACTTGAGCCCCTGCACCAGGTCCGCCGCGTAGGCGAAACCATCCGGATGTGGCGTGTAGCCCACCTGCCCCGCCGGCGCATCGCCGCGCAGCGCGACGATGTGGCGCACGCCCGCGTCCCAGTAGCCACGCGCGATGTCGAGGATCTCGCCGCGCGGCGCGCCCACGCAGGTCAGGTGCGGCGCTGGTGTGAGCGCAGTCTCGCGCAGTATGCGTGTCACCACGTTGTGCGTGCGCTCCCGCGTCGAGCCATCGGCACCGTAGGTCACGGAGACGAAGCGCGGTGCGAGCGGCGCGAGCCGCTGTATCGACGCCCAGAGCGTCTGCTCCATTCCGGCGTCGTTTGGCGGGAAAAACTCGAATGACACGGTGACGGGCTGCATGGACTCGACTCTCAGGTGTGTGGTCGCGGCCGCCGCTCAGGCAGCCGCAGCTTCGGGTTCCAGGACGGCCGCGGCGAGCAGCAGGTGTGCACCGCTCACGTCGAATGGGCGCAGGCGATCACAGGCGAGGCCGGCGTCGGCCAGCCATCCGCGCAGGAGTGCCAACGGGTTGGCATCGGGCGTGCGCCGCTCGAGCGCATCGAAGTCCTCGATCAGGACGGCGCGTCCGCCGGGCCGCAGCACGCGCGCCGCCTCCTGCAACGCGGCCGCCGGACGCTCGGCCCTGGCCAGCACGCGGTCGATCAGCACGGCGTCGAAGGTCTGCGCCGGCTGCGGTAACGCGGTGAGTTCGCCCTGCTGCAGGACACAATGGTTGAGCCCCGCGGAATGCAGCACGGCACGCGCCCGCTGCACGACGTGGCGCGCGGCGTTCATACCCACGACGCGACGAGCGCGCGAGCCGAGCCCGGTGACCACGGCATCAGGCGCCTCGCCGAAGTACAGGAGCGAGTCGAGGCCCTGCTCGCCGAGCTCGCCGGCAACGAGCGGCACGAGTTCGTCGGCCAGCATTCCCGAGGCAACGTTCTCACCCACCCTGCCACGACCTCCGCGCGCCGCGAGCACGCGCTGCACGCGCTCGAAATCGCTCACGAGCACGGGGTCGCCGGTGTCGAGTTGCTCGAGCAGCAGGCGCGCGAGGCGGCCGCCGTCCGTGTCCACGGGCACGCGGTAGTAGATCCAGTGCTGCTCGCGGAAGCGCTCGAGCAAGCCGCTGTCGTCGAGCAGCTTCAGGTGGCGCGACACTCGTGGCTGGCTCTGGCCGAGGATCTCGGTGAGCTCGGAGACCGAGAACTCGCCACGGGCCAGGACCGCGAGCAGGCGCAGGCGCGAAGGCTCCGCGATCGCCCGCAGACGGGGTAGCAAGGTGTCGAAGGACTCGGGCATTGATCGCAAATATAAAGATGTCTTTATTTTCTGTCCAACGATTTATCGCCTGGCCGGCGGCGGCGTCACGCAGTCGAGCAACCCGGGGCAGACCTCCTGTCGGCAGGCCCCGGCGCCAATTGACGCCCATGGTCGGCGTGCGATATTCGAAACAGGCCGTGCCCGAAGGCGCGTGCGCCGCATGTTCAAGAAACGCGGCCTTGCGTCGGCTGCACCTACCGCAGGACAGCGACACTTCATGGCCGCCCGATTGGTGTCTGGACCCGCAAGCAAGGGGATGTGCCGGTGCAACAACATTACGAATACAAGTTTGTACGCCTCGGGGAAGGGATCATGCAGGTCAGGAAGGCCGGGAAAGACTGCTATCAAGAGGCCATCCACGAGCATGCCGCCAAGGGCTGGAGGCTTGTTCAGGTTTTCGCGCCTGGTGTCGGCGCTTATGGCGCGGCCAAGTACTACGAGCTGATCTTCGAGCGTCCTGTGGCCTAGCCCGGACGGCGGGACTCGATTCAAGTGCTGCACCGCATCGACTCTGCCAGGCGCAGGGCCTCCACTCCGGGCAACGAGCGTACGTCGGATGACTAGGCGAGACCTTCCACTCCTCGGCATCGCGGCGTCCTTGCCTCTTTTCGGGCTCGCAGTCGCGCAATACCCGGGAGGGAACGACTGGGACACTGCCGCGGCTGGATTCCGCTTCACCGAGAATTACGTCTGCGCGCTCTTCCAGCCGCTCGCCATCAACGGGCTGGAAAACGCCGCGAGGAAGTTCGCGATTCCCGCGATCCTCCTGCTCTGCCTGTCCATGGGGTACATGTTCTGGGCAGTTTCCCGACGGTGCCACGAGCGAGCAACGCGCAAGACCATCGAAATCTTCGGCATCGGGACTGCCGTGTACACGTTCCTCGGCGTCAATACCCCGATGCACGACCTTCTCGTGGTGATCGCCGCGATCTTCTTCGGCATCGCGGCGATCGGCATGCTTCGCATGCTGCACGCGACGCGACGGCTGATCAGCGTGCTCGCGGGGTTGCTGTGCCTTGGGTTGTTGATCGCCCTCGCCGCAATGAGGCACGCGGGCATGCGTCCCGACCTGGCGCCCATCACCGAATGGCTCCTCTTCGCGGTCGCGATCGGGTGGCTGACGTTCGTGTACTACGCCGTGACCATGCCCGATCGTTCACTGACGAGGCCTCGGCCCGAATGATCGTCACGCAGCTGCAAGGGACGCTGCATCGACCGCAATGACCGTCGTTCGACGGGCGGAGGCACCGTGTCGATCACATCCGCAGGTGGCGTCCCCGTCCTCCCACGGCAACGGCTCACGTGTCACTGCGGCGCCGTGGTGATCGAACTCGACCTGCCCGACGGCATCGTCGACCCTCGCCGCTGCGACTGCTCGATCTGCCGCCGCAAGGGGGCGATCGCCGCATCGGTGCCGCTGAAACGTGGGCTGCCTGGAGGGCATCAATCCACTCCTGCTCGGCGAGGTGCCAGTCAATGACGGCGTCAATCACCCGGCGGACAGAGCCTCACCCGGCAAGGCGTAACCCGGCGCGGCGGCCACGGGCCTCCATGCGCCCGTCGCCGCTCCGCATGGCCTTCACCTTGATCGAGCCCGGGCCGGTGGTCCTGGTGACCACTCGCGACGGCGAGCGGAACAACATCATGACGATCTCGTGGACCATGGTGGTGGACTTCACGCCGCGATTCGCCATCACCACCGGGGCCTGGAACTACTCGTTCCGTGCGCTGAAGCGAACCCGGGAGTGCGTGATCGCCATTCCCACCGCGGATCAGCTGGACGAGGTGGTCGGCATCGGCACCTGCTCCGGGGCCGACACGGACAAGTTTGCGAAGTTCGGATTGACCCCGATGCCGGGCAAACTGGTCGCGGCGCCGCTCATCCGGGAATGCCTGGCCAACATCGAGTGCAGGGTCATCGACATCGTGCGCAAGCACGATATCGTCGTCCTGGAGGGGATCGCGGCACACGTGGCCGCGTCGCCTCGCGAACGGCGCACGTTGCACGCCGTGGGCGACGGAACGTTCGTCGTCGATGGCAGGAAATTGGATCGCCGCAGGCAGATGGCGGCGAAGGTCCCGGCTGGCGCCCGGTCGTGCGCTCTGCGGCCGCCACAGGTATCGTGTCCAACACCGGGGCCACGCCCATTCGAACGCGGGCCGTCTCCCTGACCCGACTGCGTGCGAGGGCATCAGCATGGACCTGAAGCGAATCAGCGCCAGCACCGTCGCGCTACTGGTCGCCGCACTGGTCGTGCTGGCCACGGGCGTATACACGGATAACGGCGGATTCCGGCTGGCCGGGATCCTGCTTCTGGTCACCGGGATCCTCGTCGCGCTCGGACAGGCGCGCGATCAGGACGGCCCGCCCTAGGCCGCCCGGTCACGTCGCAGCCGGTCCCGCGCAGGCGGCGAGGATCAGACGACGCGGGGTCCGTGCAGAATCAGTGCACGCCGCCGCGATGCGCTTCGGCGCCCGGCGCGAACAGCGCGGTCGCATCGACGGCGTCGAAGCGATAGGCACGGCTGCAGAATTCGCAGCGCACCTCCACCTGGCCGAACTCCTCGAGCACTGAATCGACTTCCTCGCGGCCGAGTGCGCGCAGCATGGTGCCGACGCGTTCGCGCGAGCAGCGGCAACGGAAGAACACCGGCGCCGACTGGAACATGCGCACGTCGTCCTCGGCGAACAGCCGCCGCAGCAACTCGCGGTCCTCGAGGCGCGCGAGCTCGTCGGCCGTGACGGTGTCGGCCACCAGCTGCACGCGCCGCCAGGCGTCCTCGATCTCCTCGTCGGTCACGCCGCCCGCGCCCGATTCCGTGACGCCTTGCGGCCGAGCCGTGACGGGCAGGCGCTGCAGCAACAGGCCGCTCGCGCTTTCGGCGTCGGCGCGCAGCCAGAGCCGCGTCGGCAACTGCTCGGAGTGCTCGAAATAGGCGCGCAGGCAATCGCTCATGCTGGCGCCCGCCAGCGGCACGATGCCCTGGTAGCGATTGGCTGCGTTGCCGCTTTCGACGGTCACTGTGAGCGTGCCGTTGCCTGACAGCACGCGCAGGTCACGCGAATCGGGCACGTCGCGGAAGCGCGCCACCGCCCGCATCGCGAGGCCATCGGTGCACTCCACGAGCATCAGGTGCATCGGCCCTTCGCCGCGCAACTGCAGCGAGAGCAGGCCGTCGTACTTGAGCGTGGACGACAGCAGCGCGGCCGCCACCACCGCTTCGCCGAGGCTGTCGCGCACCTGCGGCGGGTAGTCGTGGTGCTCCATCATCGCGGCCCACGCGGGGCCGAGGTGCACGAGCTGCCCGCGAAACGGGTAGCGCTCGAACAGGAAGCGCCGCAGCGTGTCGGCCTGCGCCATGCTCGTCACGCGCGCGTCAGGCGACGCGCACCGGGATGTTCAGGGTGCGGATCTTCTCGGCCCACTGCGCCGGCGCCGTGTTGTGCACCGACGTGCCCGCGGCGTCCACCGCGACCGTGACCGGCATGTCCTTCACGTCGAACTCGTAGATCGCCTCCATGCCGAGGTCGGCGAATGCGACGACGCGGGCCGACTTGATGGCCTTGGAGACGAGGTACGCCGCGCCGCCCACGGCCATCAGGTACGCCGCCTGGTGCTTGCGGATCGCCTCGATCGCCGCCGGGCCGCGCTCCGACTTGCCGACCATCGCGATCAGGCCCGTCTTCTCGAGCATCATGTCGGTGAACTTGTCCATACGCGTCGCGGTGGTCGGGCCGGCCGGGCCCACGACCTCGTCGCGCACCGGGTCCACCGGGCCGACGTAGTAGATGACGCGGTTGGTGAAGTCGACGCCCTCGGGCAGGCCCTGCCCGCTCGCATACAGGTCGGCGATGCGCTTGTGCGCGGCATC
>JAGVUU010000192.1 GCA_019136105.1 Gammaproteobacteria bacterium | reverse complement strand
TTGTCCTCGAAGCAGCGCACCGTGCTCACCGGGCCCGCGAACGCGTGCCGTCCGCCGTACATCTGGAAGATCGGTTCGCAGACCTGCAGTTCGTCGCCGTGCTCGTCGCAGTAATCGGCGGTTCCCTTCATCGTCGTCATGGCGTGGTCCCGGGCGGAGTGGTCGTGCAATGATAGCGCGGGGCGGCGCCATGCCGCCCCGCTTCCGGCCACCGACTTCTATTCCCTAATCACCAATCACTAAACACTAGTCACTGAATCGTGATCTGCCTTGGCTGCGGCTGCACGACCTTCACCTTCGGGATGTGGATCAGGATCACGCCGTCACGGCTCTCGGCGGTGATGCCCTGCTCGTCGGCGTTCTCCGGCAGCGCGAAGCGGCGCGCGAAGCTGCCATGGACGCGCTCGATGCGATGCAGCTTCTCGCCATCCGCATGCTTCTCCTGCTTGCGTTCGCCCGACAGCGTCAGCACGCCGTCCTGCACGGTGATGCTCACGTCTTCCTTGCGCACCTCGGGCAAGTCGGCCTTGATCAGGTATTCCGCCTCTGTCTCGCTCACGTCGGCGGCCGGCGCCCATTCCTGGGCCGCGCGATTCGCGGCCGCAGCGCGCGGCCAGTGGCGCATCGACTCGGCGATGAAGCGATCGAACACGTCGTCCACTTCGCGGAACGGTTCCCACTTGATGACACGCATGATGGCTTTTCCTCCGTTTCGGGACCGCCCCTGCGGTGCCCGGATGCCGCCCTAGATGTGAGCGGCCGGAGGGGTTTCAAGGGGGTGTTGCACCGTCAGGCCGGGTACCAGGCGATGAAGCGGGCCTCGATGGGGATCGCGGCCTCAGGGTGGGCCGGGACGACGCGGGGCGTGTAATCGCCGGGTGGCCGTGCGGCGGGGACCTCGCCGGTGTAGAGGAAGCCTCCGGCCGCACCACTCAGCGGCCTCTCGCGGCGCAGGGCGTGCCGCTCGCTGCCGCCATCGCCGCGTGACTCCGCATAGAGCTCGACCGCCACCGACTCCGGCGGGATCTCGCCGAGGTACACCTGCACGCGGTACTCGCGCTGGTCGCCGCGGAGCGCGGTCTCGAGATTTCCCCAGTGGATGCCGGACCAGCGGTGGTTCAAACCGTGCATCCAGCGGCGCAGTTCGCGTGCAGCCCGGAGGCCTTGCCCAGTGCGGCGGCGGAAGCTCTCGGCCGCCGGCAGGTACAGGCGGTCGAGGTACTCGGCGAGCATGCGGTTGCTGCTGAAGCGCGGCGTGAGGCGCGACAGGCTGGCACGGATGCGGGACACCCACGCCCGGGGAATGCCGTCGGCATCCCGGTCGTAGAACTCCGGGATTACCTGCCCTTCGAGGAGCCGGAACAGCTGCTCGGTCTCGGCGGCGTCCCAGCCCGGCTCGCCGTGCTCGCGGCCGTCGCCGATCGCCCAGCCGAATTCGGGCGCGTAGGCTTCCGCCCACCACCCGTCGAGTTCCGACAGGTTGAGCCCGCCGTTCACCAGCACCTTCATGCCGCTGGTGCCGCTCGCCTCCCACGGCCGGCGCGGCGTGTTGATCCAGACGTCGACGCCCTGCACGAGGTTCTCGGCGAGCGCCATGTCGTAGTCCTCGAGGAACACGGCATGGGCGCGCACATCGGGGCGCTGCACGAACTTCGCCCATTGCTGCACGTACGCGCGTCCGGGTTCGTCGCGCGGGTGCGCCTTGCCCGCGATGATCAGCTGCACCGGGCGCGCTGCATTGGTGATCAGCCGTGCCAGACGGTCGGGCTGCGACAGCAGCATCGTCGGACGCTTGTACTCGGTGAAGCGGCGCGCGAAGCCGAGCGTCAGCGCGTTCGGGTCCAGTATCTCGCGCGCGCGTGCCGCGGGTTCGGCGCCCTCGCCGCGCTGGTTGAGCTGCTGCTGCAGGCGGCGGCGCGCGTGGTCCACGAGATCGCGCCGCTCCATGCCGCGGAAGTCCCACAGCTGTGCGTCGCTCAGCTGCGCGACGGCTGCCGGCAGGCGTTCGTGCGCACCGAGCCAGCGGTCCTTGCCGCAGGCCTCGGTCCACAAGCGGTCGGCCCACGGCGAGTCCCACGAGGGCACGTGCACGGCGTTCGTGACGTGGGTGACCGGCACTTCGGCCTCGGGCCAGCGCGGAAACAGCGGCGCGAAGATCCGGCGGCTCACGCGTCCGTGGAGCTCGCTTACCCCGTTGATGCGCGCGCAGCAGCGGGCCGCGAGATACGCCATGTTGAATGGCTCGTCCCGGTCGCCGGGGCTCGCGCGCCCGAGGCCGAGCAGCTGGTCGGGCTTCAGGCCGCAGAGCCGTGCGTAGTCCAGCCCGTATTTCTGCATCAGGGCCGGCGGGAACGTGTCGAACGCAGTCGCAACCGGCGTGTGCGTCGTGAACACGTTGCCGGCGCGGGTGGCCCACAGGGCCGTGAAGAAGTCGCAGTCGTTGCCCGCGGCGAAGCTGCGCGCGCGCTCGATGGTGGCGAACGCGGCGTGTCCCTCGTTGAGGTGGCACACCTCGACGTCGAGCCCGAGCGCCTCGACGGCGCGCCAGCCGCCGACGCCGAGCACGATCTCCTGCATCAGCCTCGACTCGCCGTCGCCGGCGTACAGCTTGGCAGTGATGCCGCGGTCGAATGGCGAGTTGAGCGGGTCGTCGCTGTCGAGGAGGTAGAGCTGCACGCGGCCGACGGCCGCACGCCACAGGCGCACGCGCAGGTCGCGCCCCGGCAATTCGATCGTGACCCGCAGCGGCGTGCCCTCGGCATCGTCCACGAGCTGCACGGGCAGCGACTCGCTCGAATTGACCGCGTAGATCTCGAGCTGGCGGCCCTGCGCATCGAGCATCTGGCGGAAGTAACCCTCGCGGTAGAGGAGGCCCACCGCGACGAGCGGCACGCCGAGGTCGCTCGCGGTCTTGAGGTGGTCGCCCGCGAGCACGCCGAGGCCGCCCGAGTAGAGGGGCAGGGCGTCGGTGATGCCGTACTCCATGCTGAAGTACGCAGTGAGCGGCGGTGGCTCGATCTCGTAGGACTGCTGGAACCAGCCGGGACGCGACAGGTATTCGGCCTCCTGGCGGTCGAGCCGGCGCACGCGCTCGACGAACTCAGGGTCGTGCGCCAGTTCGTCGAACCGGCTGCGCGGGGTGTTCTGCAGCACGAGGATGGGATTGCGCGTCTGCAGCCACACCTCGGCGTTCAGCGTCTCCCACAATCGATCGGTCGCGTGGTTCCACACCCAGCGCAGGTTGAAGGCGAGGCGAACCACCGGCGCGAGCGCGGCCGGGAGGTGCATCCCCAGTTCCTGTGGCGTTTCCGGGGCCATCGCAGCGGGATGCGTGCGCTCCAGGCAAGAACGGCGCGACCAGTTGCCCGGTCGCGCCGTCCGTCAGGCTTGCGCAGAGCGTCCGGTTACGGGCGCTTCACCCAGACCTTGCACCAGCCGTTCGCTTCGACCAGGCGGCCCGCGAAGATGTTGCACGGCACCTGGGCACCCGTTTCCTTGCCCTTCGGAACCTGCAGGCAGTTCGCGCAGTGCTGGCCAGGCTTGAAGTTCGGGTTGGCCTTGGCGTCGACCTTGGTCGCGTCCTTGACGTAACCGAGGCTCTTCGCCTGCGGCTCGTTCGGATCGACCGGGCCCGCGGCGGCTTCGGCGCGGCCGAGGATGGCGGTGACGGGAACGGCCGCGACGCCGATCAGGGCGCCCTTCAGGACATCGCGACGGTGAATCTTTCTCTCGGACATGGACACTCTCCTGCACGCGGATTTCGGACGAAAACCACAGCCTCAAATTCTACGCGGTGGCGACCCTTTGGACATGATCCGGATCAAGAGGTTTCGCTAGTCCGTTACGCAGCCCTGGTAATGAGAATCATTCTTTTCCAGAGCCCGCGAGCTTAAGGGCGCGCCGGAACCTAGAATCCACACATGCCCGATCCTCGCCGCCGCCGCCTCAAGACAGCTCTCGGAATCGCCGGCAGCGTGG
>JAGVUU010000135.1 GCA_019136105.1 Gammaproteobacteria bacterium | reverse complement strand
GCTTGCGGCCACCTCGCACGCCGCCTGCGATCTCGAGCAGGTCCTTGAACGGCACGCCGAGCGGCAGCTCGTAGTTGCCCGGCTTCTCGACGTGGCCGGACACCGAGAAAATCACCGTGCCGCCCGAGTTCTGCGGCCCGAGGCCGGCGAACCACTCCGGGCCCTTGCGCAGGATCGTGGGCACGGAGGCGAAGCTCTGCGCGTTGTTGATCGTGGTGGGCTTGCCGTAGAGGCCGAAGTTGGCCGGGAACGGCGGCTTGAAGCGCGGCCGGCCCTGCTTGCCCTCGAGCGACTCGAGCAGCGCGGTTTCCTCGCCGCAGATGTAGGCGCCCGCGCCCATGAACGTGTAGAGGTCGAAGTCCACGCCCGAGCCCAGCACGTTCTTCCCGAGCAGCCCGGCGGCATACGCTTCCTTGAGCGCCGCCTCGAAGCGCGGGATCGGCTCCGCCATGAACTCGCCGCGCACGTAGTTGTAACCGACAGTGGCGCCCATCGCGTAGCCGCCGATCGCCATGCCCTCGATCAGCGCGTGCGGGTTGTAGCGGAGGATGTCGCGGTCGTGGCAGGTGCCCGGTTCGCTCTCGTCCGAGTTGCAGACCACGTACTTCTGCACCGGCGCGTTGCGCGGCATGAACGACCACTTGAGGCCGGTCGGGAAGCCGGCGCCGCCGCGGCCGCGCAGGCCCGAGGCCTTCACCATCTCGATGACCTGCTCGCGCGGTGTCTTCTCGGCGAGGATCTTCTTCCACGCCTCGTAGCCGCCGATCTTCAGGTAGGTCTCGAGCTCCCACGAGCGCTCGTGACTGAGCGGCTCGAAGCAGACGAGGTTCATCCGGTCGGTCCAGTCGCTCACGGCGGGGCCCTACTTGTGCTCGTCGAGGATCCTGTCCACCGTCTCCGGCGTCAGGTTCTCGTAGTAAACGTGGTCGACCATCATCATCGGCGCGCCGTTGCAGGCCGCGAGGCACTCCTCTTCCGCCTTGAGGAAGAAGCGCCCGTCCGCCGTGCTCTCGCCCACCTTCACGCCGAGCCGCTTTTCGACGTGCGCGAGGATCTCCTCGCCGCCGCAGAGCATGCAGGAGATGTTGGTGCAGACGGAGATGTGGTGCCGGCCGCACGGCTTCGTCTCGAACATCGAGTAGAAGCTCGCGACTTCGTACACTTGCACGGGGGGCAGGCCGAGGTAGGCGGCCACCGCGTCCATCGATTCCTGGCTCAGGTGCCCCTGCTCGTGCTGCACGGCGTGCAGCGCGGAGATCACCGCGGACCGCTTGCGGTCCGGCGGGAACTTGGCCACCCAGTGGTCGATCTCGTCGCGCACGTGCTGCGACAACCCACCCACCACCGCGCCGTGGTCTCTCTCGCTCACCGGTCGATCTCCCCGAACACGATGTCCGCCGTGCCGATCACGGCCACGACGTCGGCCAGCATGTGGCCCTGCACCATTTCCTCGAGCGCCGCGAGGTGCGGGAAACCCGGGGCACGGCACTTGAGGCGATACGGCTTGTTGGCACCGTCCGACACGAGGTAGATGCCGAACTCGCCCTTCGGCGCCTCGACCGCGGCGTACGCCTCGCCGGCCGGGACGCAATAGCCTTCCGTGAACAGCTTGAAGTGATGGATCAGCGATTCCATGTCGCCCTTCATCTGCTCGCGCGTCGGCGGCACCACCTTGTGGTCGTCCACCATCACCGGGCCGGGGTTCGTGCGCAGCCAGTCGACGCACTGCTTGATGATGCGGTTCGACTGGCGCAATTCCTCGACACGCACCAGGTAGCGGTCGTAGCAGTCGCCGTTCACGCCCACCGGGATGTCGAAGTCGACCTTGCCGTAGACCTCGTACGGCTGCTTCTTGCGCAGATCCCAGGCGATGCCGGACCCGCGGATCATCGGACCGGTGAAGCCGAGGTTGAGCGCGCGCTCCGGGCTCACCACGCCGATGTTCACCGTGCGCTGCTTCCAGATGCGGTTGTCGGTGAGCAGCGTCTCGTACTCGTCGACGCAGGCCGGGAAGCGCGCGGTGAAGTCGTCGATGAAGTCGAGCAGGCTGCCCGAGCGCTTCTCGTTCAGGCGGTCGACTTCCTTCTGGCTCTTGAACCGCGACGGCTGGTACTTCGGCATCGAGTCCGGCAGGTCGCGATAGACGCCGCCCGGGCGGTAGTAAGTGGCGTGCATGCGCGTGCCCGACACCGCCTCGTAGCAGTCCATCAGGTCTTCGCGCTCGCGGAAGCAGTACAGGAACATCGTCATCGCGCCGATGTCGAGGCCGTGCGCGCCGAGCCACATCAGGTGGTTCAGGATGCGCGTGATCTCGTCGAACATGACGCGGATGTACTGCGCGCGCAGCGGCACCTCGATTCCGAGCAGCTTCTCGATGGCCATCACGTAGGCGTGCTCGTTGCACATCATCGAGACGTAGTCGAGCCGGTCCATGTAGCCGATCGACTGGTTGAACGGCTTCGACTCGGCGAGCTTCTCGGTGGCACGGTGCAGCAGGCCGATGTGCGGGTCGGCCTTCTGCACGACCTCGCCGTCCATCTCGAGCACCAGGCGAAGCACGCCGTGCGCCGCCGGGTGCTGCGGGCCGAAGTTCATCGTGTAGCTGCGGATCTCAGCCATGGCCCACGTCCTTTCGCGGCGCATCCTTGAGAGCCGCCTCGTAGCGGTTGTCCTCGCGGATCACGCGCGGCACGAGCGTGCGTGGCTCGATGGCGACCGGCTCGTACACGACGCGGCCGCGGGCTTCGGCGTAGCGCACCTCGACGTTGCCGATGAGCGGGAAATCCTTGCGGAACGGGTGCCCGACGAAGCCGTAGTCGGTGAGGATGCGGCGCAGGTCGGGGTGGCCGCGGAACAGGATGCCGAACAGGTCGAACGCTTCGCGCTCGTTCCAGTTGGCCGACGACCAGATGTCCACGACCGAGTCGAGCATCGGCGGCTCGCCGGGCTCGCACCACGCACGCAGGCGGATACGGCGGTTGTGGGCCACCGAGAGCAGGTGATAGACGACGGCGAACCGGCGCCCGGAGCCCTCACCCGCCGGGCCGGCAAGGTCGCGGCCGCGGCTGAACCCCATGTTCGATGCGGACTCTGTCGCCCACTCGACGCGGCCGTACTGGAGATAGTCCACGCCGGTGAGGTCGACCAGCTGTTCGAACTTCAGCTCGGGGTCGTCGCGCAGGCAGCGGCAGACGGACACCAGCTGGCCCGCGGGCACCTCGAACGTAAGTTCGCCGCAGCGCGAAGCCACACGCTCGAGCCCGTCGCCGCATCGCGCCAGGACCAGCCCGGCGAGTTTTTCCAGAGCTTCACTCATGTTCGTGTCAGCGCGCGATGGTCTGGGTGCGGTGGATCTTCTTCTGCAGCTGGATGATCCCGTAGAGCAGCGCTTCGGCCGTCGGCGGGCAGCCGGGCACGTAGACGTCGACCGGGACGATGCGATCGCAGCCGCGCACCACCGCGTAGGAATAGTGGTAATAGCCGCCGCCGTTGGCGCACGAGCCCATCGAGATCACCCAGCGCGGCTCGGGCATCTGGTCGTAGACCTTGCGCAACGCGGGCGCCATCTTGTTGACCAGGGTGCCGGCGACGATCATCACGTCGGACTGGCGCGGGCTCGGGCGGAACACGATGCCGAAGCGGTCGAGGTCGTAGCGCGCGGCGCCGGCGTGCATCATCTCCACGGCGCAGCATGCGAGGCCGAAGGTCATCGGCCACATCGAGCCCGTGCGGGCCCAGTTCATGACGGCATCCACCGTCGTCGTGACGAAGCCGCGCTCAGGCAGCTGCTCAGCGGCTTCTAGTCCCATTCCAGCGCCCCCTTCTTCCACTCGTAGATGAAGCCCACCACGAGCACGAGCAGGAACACGCCCATCGCCGCGAGACCGACCACGCCGATGGTGTCGAGCGCGACGGCCCACGGGAACAGGAACGCGATCTCGAGGTCGAAGACGATGAAGAGGATGGCCTCGAGGTAGTAGCGCACGTCGAACTTCATGCGCGAGTCCTCGAAGGCCTCGAAGCCGCACTCGTAGGCGGAGAGCTTCTCGGGATCGGGCCGCCGCGGGCCGAACAGGAAGCCGAGCGCGAGCAGCACCACGCCCAGACCACCGGCCACCGCGAGGAAGATCAGGATCGGCAGGTACTCGGCGAGCATCGCGCGAATGAACTCCGGTCAGACGGCCAGGGATCCAGAAATTCTATCAGGGTCTGCTGCGGCGCAGTAAGGTGTACAAAAGAAAAGGCGAACCCGGAGGCTCGCCTTTTTCGTGTCTGGTGCGGATGGAGAGACTCGAACTCTCACGCCTTGCGGCACTAACCCCTCAAGCTAGCGTGTCTACCAATTCCACCACATCCGCAAACGATCGAACTTTCCTCTTCGCTCACTGCGCAGGCTTGTCGGCCGGCGCCTCCGCGGGAGCTGCCGCGGGTTCCTGCGTTGCCGCCGGCGCGGTGCCGGTGGCCGTCTCGGCCGGCACGCTCGGCAGCAGGCCCGGCGGCAGGCCGGCCGGAGCCGGCACGGTCGGCGCCGGCTGCACGCGATCGACCACGCTGCTCGGGGCCGTCTGCTGGCTGAACAGGTAGGACAGCCCGAGGCTCGTGAGGAAGAACAGCGTGGCGAGGATCGCCGTGGCGCGCGACAGGAACGAGCCCGAGCCGCGCGCGCCGAACACGGTGCCCGAAGCGCCCGCGCCGAAACCGGCGCCGGCATCGGCACCCTTGCCGCGCTGGATCAGCACCAGCCCGATGATGGATGCCGCGAGCAGCACGTGAAAGACGACTGCCAGCGTTTGAACCCAGCTCATGCCTTCGATACTCCGAAAATCAGCCCGCGGCCGCGCAGATCTGCGCGAACTCTTCTGCCTTGAGCGACGCGCCGCCGACGAGACCGCCGTCGATGTCCGCCATCGCGAAGAGCTCCCGTGCGTTCGACGCCTTGACGCTGCCGCCGTACAGGATCCTCACGGAAGCCGCGATTGTAGCATCGAGCGCAGCCACCTTGGCACGAATCATGGCGTGCACGTCCTGCGCCTGTTCGGGGCTCGCCGTGCGGCCCGTGCCGATGGCCCAGACGGGCTCATACGCAATCACGGCCTTGGCCAGCGCGCCGACGCCGCTCACGGCCAGCACCGCCTCGAGCTGACGCGCCACGACCTCGGTCGTGCGCCCCGCTTCGCGCTCCTCGAGCGTCTCGCCCACGCAGAGCACGGGCAGCAGGCCCTGGGCCTGCGCCGCCACGAACTTGCGGGCCACGAGCGCATCCGTCTCGCCGTAAAGCTGACGGCGCTCGGAGTGGCCGACCAGCACGTAGCCACAACCCACGTCGCGCAGCATGGCGCCGGACACCTCGCCGGTGAACGCGCCGACCGCCTCGGCGCAGATGGACTGCGCGCCGAGGGCCACGTCGGTGTCCTTGAGCATGCGCCCCGTCTCCCACAGGTAGACGAACGGCGGGCACACCATGACCTCGGCCGACCACTCCGGCTTGAGCAGGTCGAGCAGCGTCTGCACGAGGTTCGCGTTCTCGGCCCGCGAACCGTGCATCTTCCAGTTTCCAGCGACGAGGGGCTTGCGCATCCGGCTCTCCAGCGCCCGCGCGGAAGACACCGGCCAGCGCCGGCGGTCCGCGAAAGGCGCGCGATCTTAGCGGCGGGTCGGCCGGAATGCAATTCGCTCAGACCGAGCGACGGACCGTCTCCGCGAGTTCCTCGGCGTGCCGCGTCACCACGGCCTCGTCCTGCCCCTCCACCATCACCCGGATCAGCGGCTCGGTGCCCGACGCGCGCAGGACCACGCGCCCGGTGCTGCCGAGCGACTCCTCGACGCGCCGCACGTGCTCCTGGATCGGCCCGGATTCCCGCGGATTGATGCGTTCGCGGATCGTGACGTTGATCATCACCTGCGGGAACCGCGGCATGCCGGCCGCGAGCTCGGCGAGCGACCGGCCTGTGCGTTTCATGACGGCGAGCACCTGCAGGGCGCTCACCAGCCCGTCGCCGGTGGTGGTGCGGTCGAGGCACAGCAGGTGACCGGACGTCTCTCCGCCGAGCACGCCGCCGTGCTGCCTGAGCAGCTCGAGCACGTAACGATCGCCGACCGCCGCCCGCAGGAAATCGATGCCACGGCCCTTGAGCGCGTGCTCCAGCCCCAGGTTGCTCATGACGGTGCCGACCACGGGGCCCCGCAACTCGCCCTGTTCCTGGCGGTCGAGCGCGATCACGTACAGCAGGCGATCGCCGTCCACGAGCCGCCCGAGGTGGTCGACCATGACCAGGCGGTCGCCATCCCCGTCGAGCGCGATGCCGACGTCGGCCTGCACGCCCGACACCGTGAGCTGCAGCAGCTCCGGCGCGGTGGAACCGCAGCGCAGGTTGATGTTCTTACCGTTCGGCGAGCAGCCGATCGGGATGATCTCCGCCCCCAGGTCGGTGAGCACCCGCGGCGCCACCTTGTAGGCTGCGCCGTGCGCGCAGTCGATCACGATCTTGAGGCCGGAGAGGTCCGTGCCCTTCGGGATCGTGGAGGCGCAGAACTCCTGGTACACGACGCGCGACTTGTCCACGCGCGTGGCGCGGCCGAGCTTGACCGACTCGCGAGTGAGCGCCGGCCCGTCGAGCAGCGCCTCGATGCGCGCCTCGGTCTCGTCGGACAGCTTGCTGCCCGCGGCGTCGAAGAACTTGATGCCGTTGTCCTCGTACGGGTTGTGCGAGGCGCTGATCACGACGCCGAAGCGGCAGTCGAACTTCTGCGTGAGGTAGGCGATGCCGGGCGTCGGCAACGGGCCGATCAGGCTGACGTCCACGCCGGCTGCGACGAAGCCCGCTTCCAGCGCGGCCTCGAACATGTAACCGGACAGGCGCGTGTCCTTGCCGACCAGCGCACGACCGCCTTCCGGCGCGAGCACCTGTGCGGCCGCGCTCGCGAGGCGCAACGCGAACTCCACTGTCATCGGGTCCTTGCCTACCCGCCCGCGCACGCCATCCGTGCCGAAGAACCTGCGTCCCATCTTCATCGACCTCCCGGGGCGGCGCGTTTCAGCGCGCTCGCCACCTTGACTGCATCGACCGTCTCCGCCACGTCGTGCGCGCGAACGATCGCCGCACCGCCCATGACGGCGAGCGCCGCGAACGCGACGCTGCCCGCCAGCCGCCCCTCGGGCGGCCGGCCCGTGATGATACCGACCAGCGACTTGCGGGAAACGCCGACCAGCACGGGCAGGTCCGGATCGGCGAGCCGGTCGATAGACGCGAGCAGCGCGAGATTGTGCTCAGGACGCTTGCCGAACCCGATGCCCGGATCGATGCACAAGCGCTCCCGGCCAATGCCGGCCGCCATGCAGGCCCTGACGCGGTCGGCGAGGAACTGCTGCACTTCGCCCACGACATCACCGTAGAGCGGAGCGGCCTGCATGGTGCGCGGCTCGCCCTGCATGTGCATGAGGCAGGCCGCCGCACCCGTGCCTGCGACGGCCTCGAGCGCGCCCGGCGTGCGGAGCGCCTTCACGTCGTTCACGAGGCTGGCGCCGGCCGCGATGGCGGCCCGCATGACCTCGGGCTTGCTCGTGTCGATCGAGACCGGTACGCGGACGCGCCGGACGAGCGCCTCGATCACCGGCACCACCCGGTCGAGTTCATCCTGCACGCCGACGTCGGCTGCGCCGGGTCGCGTGGACTCGCCGCCCACGTCGATGATCGCGGCGCCCTCCCCGGCCATCGCCACGCCGCGCTCGATGGCGGCCGCCGCATCGAGATAGCACCCGCCGTCGGAGAACGAGTCCGGCGTGACGTTGAGCACGCCCATGACGCACGGCTCCGTGAGGTCGAGCAGGTGGTCGCGGCAGGCGAGCTTCATGGGGTGGACACGCAAAAGATTCGCCCGGCAGGGCCGGGCGATGTGTCGGTCAGTGCTGCGGCGCAGGCCGCCCGCTCGGAGACTCGCCGTCCGGCCGCTCGCGCGGCCTGGGGCCGGCGCTCGGCATGTCGCGGTCTTCCCAGTCCGCCGGCGGCTTCGGGTCGCGGCCCTGCATGATGTCGTGGATCTGCTCTTCGTCGATGGTCTCGTACTTCATGAGCGCGTCGGCCATCTTGTGCAGCTTGTCCAGGTTCATCTCGAGGATGCCCTTGGCGCGGTTGTAATTGTCGTCGATCACCCGGCGCACTTCCTCGTCGATCGCGTCGCGGGTCTTGTCACCCACCTGCTTGTGCTGGGTGACGGAGCGACCGAGGAACACCTCGCCGTCGTCCTCGGCATAAGTGAGCGTGCCGAGGCGGTCCGACAGGCCCCACTTCGTGACCATGTTGCGCGCGATCTCGGTGGCGCGCTCAATGTCGTTCGACGCGCCCGTGGTGACGTATTCGGGCCCGAAGATGATTTCTTCCGCGACCCGGCCGCCGAACAGCGTCGCGATGCGGCTTTCGAGCCGGCGCTTGCTGGTGCTGTAGCGGTCGGCCTCGGGCAGGAACATCGTTACGCCCAGCGCGCGCCCGCGCGGGATGATCGTGACCTTGTAGACCGGGTCGTGGTCCGGAACGTTGAGGCCCACGATCGCGTGGCCGGCCTCGTGGTAGGCGGTGAGCTTCTTTTCGTTCTCGTCCATGACCATGGACTTGCGCTCGGCGCCCATCATGATCTTGTCCTTGGCGCGCTCGAACTCGTCCATCGTCACCGTGCGCTTGTTGGCGCGCGCGGCGAACAGCGCCGCCTCGTTGACGAGGTTGGCGAGGTCGGCGCCCGAGAACCCGGGCGTGCCGCGCGCGATGATCGAGGGCTTGACGTCCTCGGCGAGCGGCAGCTTGCGCATGTGAACCTTGAGGATCTGCTCGCGGCCGCGCACGTCGGGCAGCGGCACGACCACCTGGCGGTCGAAGCGGCCCGGGCGCAGCAACGCCGGGTCGAGCACGTCCGGGCGGTTGGTGGCCGCGATGACGATAACGCCCTCGTTGCCCTCGAAACCGTCCATCTCGACCAGCAACTGGTTGAGCGTCTGCTCGCGCTCGTCGTGACCGCCGCCGAGGCCGGCGCCGCGATGGCGGCCGACCGCGTCGATCTCGTCGATGAAGATGATGCACGGCGCGTGCTTCTTCGCCTGCTCGAACATGTCGCGCACGCGCGAGGCACCGACGCCGACAAACATCTCGACGAAGTCCGAGCCGGAGATCGTGAAGAACGGCACCTTGGCCTCGCCGGCGATCGCCTTGGCGAGCAGCGTCTTGCCGGTGCCGGGCGAGCCGACCATCAGCACGCCGCGCGGGATCTTGCCGCCGAGCTTCTGGAACTTGGAGGGGTCCTTGAGGAAATCGACGATCTCGCCGACCTCCTCCTTCGCCTCGTCGACACCGGCCACGTCGGCGAAGGTGACGGTCACCTGGTCTTCATTGAGCAGCCGCGCCCGGCTCTTGCCGAAGGACATCGCCCCGCGGCCGCCCGCCCCGCCCTGCATCTGGCGCATGAAGTACACCCAGACGCCGATCAGCAGCAGGATCGGGAACGACGAGATGAACAGCTGCATCAGGAACGACTGCCGCTCGGGCGGCGCGGCGCTGAAGGTGACGCCGTTCTGCTGCAGCGTGCCGATCAGGGCCGAGTTGTCGGTCTCCGGGTTGAAGACCATGAACTGCTCGCCGTTCGCGCGCACGCCGGTGATGCGGTCGCCGCTGAAGGTGACCTGCGACACCGCGCCGTCCTTCACCTGCTCGAGAAACGTCGAGTACGGCACCTCCCGCACGGCGCCCGTGCGCGTGCTGAAGTTGCTGACGACCGTCGCGAGCACGACGGCGATCACGATCCACAGGACGACATTCTTGGCCAGATCGTTCAAAGGCTTGACCTCGGTCTCGGAGACGGCGATTGCCTGCAAAGCAAGCGGCAATACGCCCGTTCGACACTACACCAATCGATACCCGCGTGCCAGAACGTACACCTCTGGACTGCGGGCCCGGGAAGCTTTCGGCTTGCGCAGCTTCACGGTTTCATACTGTTTGCGCAGCCGGGCCACGAGCGGCTGGAACTCGCGGCCCTGGAACACCTTCATCAGCAGGTCGCCGCCCGGCCGCAGCGCGTGCGCGGCGAAGTCCACGGCCAGGTCCACCAGGTACATGGAGCGGTCGTGGTCCACGTCCGAGATGCCCATCATGTTGGGGGCCATGTCTGACAAAACAAGATCGACCTTGTCGTCGCCGAGCGACGCCCGCAGGCGCTCGAGCACCGCGTCCTCGCTGAAGTCGCCCTGGATGAACTCGACCCCCGGCAGCGCCGGCATTTCGAGGACGTCGAGCGCGATCACCCGCCCCTTGCCGCCGAGCACCCGGGCCGCGTACTGGCTCCAGCCGCCCGGCGCGGCACCAAGATCGACGATCGTCATGCCCGGCCTGATGAGCCACTCGGCCTTGCTGATCTCCTCCAGCTTGAAGGCGGCGCGCGAGCGCCAGCCCTCCTCGTGCGCGCGCTTCACGTAAGGATCGGCGGCGTGCTCGGCGAGCCAGCGGGCAGAGGATTTGGAGCGCTTGGGCACGGGGAAAGCGGGTAGTGATCAGGGGGTAGGGGGTAGTTTAAGAGCAGCAGGCCCGGCGATCGGCACGACTTCGTTCCGCGGAGGTGGCGGCTGACAATTGCGCACGGCTATCCCCGCGCCGCCGCTACACTACCCCCTACCCCCTACCCGCTACCCCCGTCCCATGCTCTCCGACGCCCAACGCAAGCACCTTCGCCGCCTCGGCCACGACCGAAACCCCATCGTGCTGGTGGGCCAGGGGGGCATCAGCCCCAATCTGGTGGCGGAACTCGACCGGGCGCTCACCGATCACGAGCTGGTGAAGGTGCGGGCCCGGGTGGGGGACCGCGACGTCCGCGATGGGATCCTCGACGAACTGGCCAAAGCGACCGGCGCGGAACTGGTGCAGCGCATCGGCCACGTCGCGCTGTATTACCGCCCCCGCAAGGACAAGCCGGGCATCCTGCTGCCCGCCTGAACCCGCGGCAGGGACTGCAGACCCACACGACGGCTGACGCGATCAGACGTATCGGATCGCCACGATCTCGAAGGCGCGGGCGCCACCCGGCACGGCAACGTCCACCACGTCGCCTTCCGCCTTGCCGACCAGGGCGCGAGCGATTGGCGAAGTGATCGAGATCAGCCCCTGCTTCACGTCGGCCTCGAGTTCTCCGACGATCTGGAAGACGACCTCCGTGCCGTCGTCCTGGTCCTCGAGATCGACCGTTGCCCCGAAGACGACCTTGTCGGACTTCGGCAGGTGCCCCACGTCGATGATCTCGGCGTGCGACAGTTCGTGCTCGAGCTGCTTGATACGGCCCTCGATGAAGCCCTGCTGCTCGCGGGCCGCGTGGTACTCGGCGTTCTCGCTCAGGTCGCCGTGCGCACGCGCTTCGGCGATCGCCTGGATGATGCGCGGCCGGTCCTCGCTCTTGAGTCGCCGCAACTCCAGGCGCAGCTTTTCCGCACCCTTTGCAGTCAGAGGCTTACGCTTCATACCTGAACTTCCTTGTGAAGATCCTGCAGGCGGTTCACCTCGACTTCCTGCAGGTGGTCGATGGCCTCGCAGGTCGCCAGCGCAGCTGCGAGGGTCGTGTAGTAGGTCACGCGGCGCGCCACGGCTTCGCGACGGATCGAATTCGACTCGAAGATCGCACGTTTGCCCTCGGTCGTGTTCACGATCAGGCTGATCTCGTCGTTCTTGATCATGTCCACGATGTGCGGCCGGCCCTCACGGACCTTGTTGGCCCGGCGGCACTGCACCCCCGCCTTCTCCAGCTCGTCCGCCGTCCCGTGGGTGGCCACGATGTCGAATCCGCGGGCGATCAGCAACCGTGCAAGCTTGACCGCGCCCGGCTTGTCCCGCTCGCGGACGCTGATCAGGCAGACGCCGCGCGTCGGCAGGACCACGTTCGAGGCGGTCTGTGCCTTGGCGTAGGCCTCGCCGAAGCTGCGGCCGGTGCCCATCACTTCGCCGGTCGATTTCATTTCGGGGCCCAGGATCGGGTCGGCGGCCGGGAACTTGCTGAACGGGAACACCGGCGCCTTCACCGAATAGAACGGCGGGATGCGTTCGCGGGTGAGGCCGAGTTCCTTGAGCGTGCGGCCGCTCATGACGCGCGCCGCCGCCTTGGCGAGCGGCACCCCGGTCGCCTTCGAGACGAACGGCGCCGTGCGCGACGCCCGCGGGTTCACCTCGAGCACGTACACGATGCCGCCCTGGATGGCGAACTGCACGTTCATCAGGCCCACCACGTTGAGCGCGAGCGCCATGCGGCGGGTCTGCTCGCGGATCTGGTCCTGCAGCTCGGCGCTCAGGCTCGACGGCGGCAGCGAGCACGCCGAGTCGCCCGAGTGCACGCCGGCCTGCTCCACGTGCTCCATGATGCCGCCGATGTACACGTCCTTGCCGTCGCAAATGGCGTCCACGTCCACCTCGATGGCGAGGTCGAGGAAACGGTCGAGCAGCACCGGGCTGTCGTTCGACACCTGCACGGCGGTCGTCATGTACGTGCGCAGGTCGTCTTCCGAATAGACGATCTCCATCGCGCGGCCACCGAGCACGTATGACGGTCGCACCACCAGCGGGAACCCGATCTCGCCGGCGAGGCGCACTGCGTCGTCCTCGGTTCGGGCGGTGCGGTTCGGCGGCTGCTTGAGCTCGAGGCGATCGACGAGCTTCTGGAATCGCTCGCGGTCCTCGGCAACGTCGATCGAGTCGGGGCTCGTGCCGATGATCGGCACTCCCGCCGCGCCGAGCGCCTTCGCGAGCTTGAGTGGCGTCTGGCCGCCGTACTGCACGATCACGCCGAACGGCTTCTCGACGTGCAGCACCTCCATCACGTCCTCGAACGTGAGCGGCTCGAAATACAGGCGGTCCGACGTGTCGTAGTCGGTCGACACGGTCTCCGGGTTGCAGTTGACCATGATGGTCTCGAACCCGTCCTCGCGCAGCGCGAGCGCCGCGTGCACGCAGCAGTAGTCGAACTCGATGCCCTGGCCGATGCGGTTCGGGCCGCCGCCGAGGATGACGATCTTGCGCCGGTCCGTCGGCTGGGCCTCGCACTCCTCCTCGTACGTCGAGTAGAGGTACGCCGTCGAGGTGGCGAATTCGGCGGCACAGGTGTCGACCCGCTTGAACACCGGGCGCAGCCCGAGATCGTGGCGCCGCCCGCGGACGTCCTCCTCCCTGACCCCGCACAGTTTCGCGATGCGGGTGTCGGCGAACCCCTTGCGCTTCAGCGTGCGCAGCCGCGCCGCGTCGAGGCCGGCCAGGCCTGCCGCAGCGATGCGGCCTTCCTCGCGCACGAGGTCCTCGACCTGCACGAGGAACCACGGGTCGATGCGGCTGGCGCGCTGCACCTCGTCCATCGACAGTCCGGCGCGGAATGCGTCCGCGACGTAGCGCAGGCGATGCGGGCCCGCCATGCGCATTTCCTCGAGCAGCCTGTTCGTGCCCTCGTCGTCGAGCGGCAGCTGCACGACCGGCGTGAGCCCGTCGATCCCCGTCTCGAGGCCGCGCAGCGCCTTCTGCAGCGATTCCTGGAAGGTGCGGCCCATCGCCATCACCTCGCCCACCGACTTCATCTGCGTCGTGAGGCGGTCGTTGGCGCCCGGGAACTTCTCGAACGTGAAGCGCGGGATCTTGGTGACGACGTAGTCGATCGTGGGCTCGAACGAGGCCGGCGTCGCGCCACCCGTGATCTCGTTGCGCAGCTCGTCGAGCGTGTAGCCGATGGCGAGCTTGGCCGCCACCTTGGCGATCGGGAAGCCGGTGGCCTTCGACGCCAGCGCCGAGGAGCGCGACACGCGCGGGTTCATCTCGATCACCAGCAGCCGGCCGTCGGTCGGGCTCACGGCGAACTGCACGTTCGAGCCGCCGCACTCCACGCCGATCTTGCGCAGCACCGCGATCGAGGCGTCGCGCATGATCTGGTATTCCTTGTCGGTCAGCGTCTGCGCGGGCGCGACCGTGATCGAGTCGCCGGTGTGCACGCCCATCGGGTCGAGGTTCTCGATTGAGCAGACGATGATGCAGTTGTCGTTCTTGTCGCGAACGACCTCCATCTCGTACTCCTTCCAGCCCAGCACCGACTCCTCGAGCAGCACTTCGCTCGTGGGCGACGCGTCGAGGCCGCGGGCCACGATCTGCTCGAACTCCTCGCGGTTGTAGGCGATGCCGCCGCCGGTTCCGCCGAGCGTGAAGGACGGGCGGATCACCGTCGGGAAGCCGATCTCGGCCTGGATGGCGAGCGCCTCCTCCATGCTGTGCGCGACGCGCGAGCGCGGGCACTCGAGGCCGATGTCGCGCATGGCGTTGCGGAACAGCTCGCGGTCCTCCGCCATGTCGATGGCTTCGCGCGACGCCGCGATCAGCTCGACGCCGAACTTGTCGAGCACGCCCTCGCGTACCAGGTCGAGCGCGCAGTTGAGCGCAGTCTGGCCGCCCATCGTGGGCAGCAATGCGTCCGGGCGCTCCTTCTCGATGATGCTCGCGACGGTGCGCCAGTTGACCGGCTCGATGTAGACGGCGTCCGCCATCTCCGGGTCGGTCATGATCGTCGCGGGGTTGGAGTTGACGAGGATGACGCGGTAACCCTCCTCGCGCAGCGCCTTGCAGGCCTGGGCGCCGGAGTAGTCGAACTCGCAGGCCTGGCCGATGACGATCGGGCCGGCGCCGATGATCAGGATGCTATCGAGGTCTGTGCGCTTGGGCATGGCTGAAGCTTCCCGTCAGACGAGCTTGCGCGCCGGCGCCGCGCCCTTGCGCAGCATCGACTCGACGAATTGTGAGAACAGCGGCGCGAGGTCGCGCGGTCCCGGGCTCGCTTCCGGATGGCCCTGGAAACTGAACGCCGTCCGGTCGGTGCAGGCGATGCCCTGCAGCGACCCGTCGAACAGCGAGCGGTGGGTCGCGCGCACGTTGGATGGCAGCGTGGCCTCGTCCACCGCGAACCCGTGGTTCTGGCTCGAGATGAACACGCGGCCGGAGTCGATCTCGATCACCGGGTGGTTCGCGCCGTGGTGGCCGAACTTCATCTTGACGGTGCGCGCGCCGGTGGCGAGGCCGAGCAATTGATGGCCGAGGCAGATGCCGAACAGCGGCACGCCGGTCTCGAGGAGCTGCTGGATGGCCGTGATGGCGTAATCGCACGGTTCCGGGTCGCCCGGGCCGTTCGACAGGAACACCCCGTCGGGCTTGAGCGACAGCACTTCGTCCGCCGGCGTCTGCGCCGGGACCACCGTCATGCGGCAGCCGTGATCGGCCAGCAGGCGCAGGATGTTGCGCTTGATGCCGAAATCGTAGGCGACGACGTGCAGCCGTTGGCCCGGGCGGCGCTTCGGCCCCTGTTCGAGCGCCCAGTTCGTGCCCTCGTTCCACTGGAACGCGCGCTTGGTCGTGACGACCTTGGCGAGGTCCATGCCCTTGAGGCCCGGGAAGCGGCGGGCAGCTGCGACGGCGAGATCCGGCCGCGCAGCCGCGTCACCCGCGGCGATGCAACCGGCCTGGGCGCCTTTCTCCCTCAGGATCCGGGTGAGCTGGCGGGTGTCGACGTCGGCAATGGCCACCACCCCGCCCCGCTTCAGGAACTCGGGCAGCGACTCGGTGGCGCGCCAGTTCGAGTGGAGCAGCGGCAGGTCGCGGATCACCAGGCCGGCGGCGTGGATGCCGTTCGACTCGAGGTCCTCCGGGTTGGTGCCGGTGTTACCGATGTGCGGGTACGTCAGCGTGACGATCTGCCGCGAATAGGAGGGATCGGTCAGGATTTCCTGATAACCGGTCATGGCAGTGTTGAACACCACCTCGCCGGTCGCCGTCCCGTCGGCACCGATGGCCACTCCGCGAAACACGGTGCCGTCCTCGAGTGCCAGAACAGCGGGTGTCGTCACGGTCGTCTCCTCCGGTGCAACGGCCCGCAACCAGCATGCGAGCCTATTTAGCGCGTGCGCACCCCGGCGGGATGAGCGGTGGCTCACCCCGTCGTTGATTTGCTCCACGGGCTAAGTGAGGAAGTTTACGCGAGCGCGAGGGGCCGCGCCATTTGATTCAATCTCGCGCGATATCGGCCTCGAGCTATTGTCGGTTCAAGCCAACGGCCGTTTCGGGGTCGCGTGCACCTGCCGCAGGGACGCCGTGAACCCGTCCGTTGGGCTCGCACGCGGCGTCCTCCCGAGCAGGCATCCCATTCCGCCTGCACCAGAAGCCGCTGAGCTGGCGCGCTCTACAGCCCCAGCACATCCATCATGGAGTACATGCCAGGCGGCCGGCCGACGACCCAACGAGCTGCGGCAAGCGCGCCACGGGCGAACCCGGAGCGGTCCTGGGCGTGGTGAGCAAGCTCGATCTGCTCGCCCGGACCCGCGAAGAATACGCGGTGATCACCGACGATCTCCCCGCCGCGCATCACGCTGAAACCCACCGCGCCCTTGCGCCGGGGCCCAGTGGTGCCATGGCGCGAGTATTCCGCCACCTGCTCGAGGCTGGTGCCGCGGCCCCGGGCCACGGCGCGGCCGAGCCCGAGGGCCGTGCCGCTCGGCGCATCCACCTTGTGGCGGTGGTGCGCTTCGAAGATCTCGATGTCGTACTCGGCATCGAGCGCCCGGGCGCCAAGTTCCGCCAGTTTGAACAAGAGGTTCACGCCGAGGCTCATGTTCGGGGCCATCACCACCGGCAGGCCCTCGGCGATCCTCGCGATCTCGGCGCGGGCCTGTTCGTCGTGACCGGTGGTACCGATCACCAGCGGCACGTTGCGCGACAGGCAGCGCCGGGCGTGCTCGAGTGACGCCGCGGGCAGGGTGAAGTCGATCGCCACATCCGCACCTTCGAGCGCCCGCCCGGGATCGCTGGTGATGCTGATCGCCACGGGCGTGGTGCCCGCGACGACGCCGGCGTCGTGGCCGATGTGTGCGTCTTCGGCAGCCGCCAATGCGCCGCTCAGGCGCAAGTCGGTGCTGGCGACCACGAGCGGGATGACGGTGCGGCCCATGCGCCCGGAGGCGCCGAACATGGCGACGTTCAGCATGGCGGGATCACTCCCCGAGGCTCGTGAAGAAGCGCTTCACGCCGTCGAGCCACGTCTCCTCGCGCGGGTGATGGTGCTTCCCCGACTCCTGCAGCGATTCCTCGAACTTCTGCAGCAGGTCCTTCTGTTCGCGCGTGAGGTTGACGGGGGTCTCCACCACGACGCGGCAGAAGAGGTCGCCCATCGGGCCGCCGCGCACCGGCTTGATGCCCTTTTCGCGCAGGCGGAACACCCGGCCCGACTGCGTCTCGGGCGGCACTTTGATCGTGGCCGTGCCGTCGAGCGTCGGCACCTCGATCGTCCCGCCGAGCGCAGCACGCGCGAAGCTCACGGGAACCTCGCAGGACAGGTGCGCGCCGTCGCGCTCGAAGATCGGGTGCTCGCGGACACGCACCTCGACGTAAAGGTCACCGTTGGGACCGCCATTGCGCCCGGCTTCACCCTCGCCCGACAGGCGAATGCGATCACCGGTGTCTACGCCTGCCGGAACCTTGACCGACAGGGTTTTCTGCTTGCGCACGCGCCCCTGCCCGCGGCACTTGCCGCAAGGCTGGCTCACCACTTGCCCGCGGCCGTGGCAGCGCGGACAAGTCTGCTGCACCGTGAAGAAACCCTGCTGCATGCGCACCTGGCCCGCGCCCCGGCACGTGTCGCAGGTTTCGGGCTTCGAACCCGCCGCGGCACCGCTGCCCGAGCATTCTTCGCACTCGCTGAGCGTGGCGAATTCGATGCTCGCGGTGTCGCCGAACACGGCCTGCTCGAGGTCGAGCTCGAGCTCGTAGCGCAGGTCGGCGCCGCGGAACACCTGCGACCGGCCCCGCCGCCCGCCGCCGAAGATGTCGCCGAACACGTCGCCGAAGATGTCGCCGAACGCATCGCGCGGGTCGAACCCGGGCCCGCCGCCACCGCGCATGCCGTCCACGCCGGCGTGGCCGAACTGGTCGTAGGCCGCGCGCTTCTGCGCGTCGGTGAGCGTCTCGTAGGCCTCCTTGGCCTCCTTGAACTTGTCCTCGGCCTCGTGGTCGCCCGGGTTGCGGTCCGGGTGGTATTTCATCGCGAGGCGCCGGTAGGCCTTCTTGATGTCGGCCTCGGACGCCGTGCGCGGCACGTCGAGGACCTGGTAGTAATCACGCTTCGACATGCGGGTACGGGGGGCTGTGAAACAGTCTCTGCGGTTCGCCGATGAAGAACCGCCGCGGGCATTGCGGCCCGCGGCGGTGGGTCAGTCAATCAAGCATACCGTCTCGCGGCTCAGGAAGCCTTGCCGTCCTTGTCCTTCACTTCCTCGAACTCCGCGTCGAGCACGTCGTCCTTGCCGCCGGTGGCGCCACCGCCCGCGGAGCCAGCGCCGGCCTGGCCGGCCGACTGGGCGCTCGCGTAGGCCTGCTGCGCGACCGCGGCCGAGGCCTCGGCGAGAGCGCGGGCCTTCGTCTCGATCACGTCCCTGTCGTCGCCCTTGAGCACGGCCTTCAGGTCGGAGATCGCCGACTCGGTCTTGGCCCGATCCTCCGCCGAGACCTTGTCGCCGAGGTCCTTGAGGGCCTTCTCGGTGGCATGCACCAGCTGGTCGGCGCGGTTGCGCGTCTCCGCGAGTTCGCGGAACTTCTTGTCCTCCTCGGCGTGCGCCTCGGCGTCGCGCACCATGCGCTTGATCTCATCCTCGGTCAGGCCGCTCGAGGCCTTGATGACGATCTTCTGCTCCTTGCCGGTGGCCTTGTCCTTGGCCGAGACGTTGAGGATACCGTTCGCGTCGATGTCGAACGTGACCTCGATCTGCGGCATGCCGCGCGGCGCCGGCGGGATGTCCGAGAGATCGAAACGCCCGAGCGACTTGTTGTCGGTCGCGCGGTCGCGCTCGCCCTGCAGGACGTGGATCGTCACGGCGGTCTGGTTGTCGTCGGCCGTCGAGAACACCTGCGTCGCCTTGGTCGGGATGGTGGTGTTCTTCTCGATCAGCTTGGTCATCACGCTGCCCAGTGTCTCGATGCCGAGCGACAGCGGGGTGACGTCGAGCAGCAGCACGTCCTTCACCTCGCCGGTGAGCACGCCCGCCTGCACCGCGGCGCCGACGGCCACGGCCTCGTCCGGGTTGACGTCCTTGCGCGGCTCCTTGCCGAAGAAGTCCTTCACGCACTTCTGCACCAGCGGCATGCGCGTCTGACCGCCGACGAGGATCACCTCGGCCACGTCGTTGATCGACAGTCCGGCGTCCTTGAGCGCGATGCGGCATGGCTCGATGGTCCGCTGCACGAGGTCCTCGACCAGCGACTCGAGCTTGGCGCGCGTGAGCTTCATCGCGAGGTGCTTCGGGCCCGAGGCGTCGGCCGTGATGTACGGCAGGTTGACCTCGGTCTGCTGGCTCGACGACAGCTCGATCTTCGCCTTCTCGGCAGCCTCCTTCAGGCGCTGCATGGCGAGCGGGTCGCGGCGCACATCCACGCCCGACTCTTTCTGGAACTCGGCCGCCAGGTAGTCGATGACGCGCTTGTCGAAGTCCTCGCCGCCGAGGAACGTGTCGCCGTTGGTGGAGAGCACCTCGAACTGGCGCTCGCCGTCCACGTCGGCGAACTCGATGATCGAGATGTCGAACGTGCCGCCGCCGAGGTCGTACACGGCCACCTTGCGGTCGCCGCCCGACTTGTCGAGACCGTAGGCCAGCGCCGCGGCGGTCGGCTCGTTGATGATGCGCTTGACCGTGAGGCCCGCGATCTGGCCGGCGTCCTTGGTGGCCTGGCGCTGCGAATCGTTGAAGTAGGCGGGCACCGTGATCACGGCCTCGGTGACCGGTTCGCCGAGGAAGTCCTCGGCGGTCTTCTTCATCTTCATGAGCACGCGCGCCGAGATCTCGGGCGGCGCCATCTTCTTGCCGTGCACTTCGACCCAGG
>JAGVUU010000116.1 GCA_019136105.1 Gammaproteobacteria bacterium | reverse complement strand
ACGCGCCGCCAGTCGGTCTCGTGGTGCGCGATCACTTCGTCGCGGCCCGGATGGTCGATGCCGGTGGCGAGCAGGTAATGCGCGTAGAACGGTTCGTCGACGACGATCGTGTCGGGACGGTTCTCCCACGAGCGCATGAACGCCGTGGAGACGTTGCGCGGCCCCGACCACATGGCGAGCCGCAGCGGCGGTGCAGCGGCCGCCGTCACGGTCCCGGGCGACGGAACTTGAACAGGAACTGGTCCGTGCGGCCGCGGATCGCGGGATCGAACACGCCCTTGGTGTGGTCGTCCTCGGCGTGCACGAACATCGGGCTCTCCGCCTCGAGCGCGAAGCCGGCCGCCTTGAAATCGCGACGTACCACTTCGGGATCGATGCGATGCAGCTTGTCGACGACCTCGGCGGTGTCTCC
This sequence comes from Gammaproteobacteria bacterium, assembly GCA_019136105.1. Classification (GTDB taxonomy): domain Bacteria; phylum Pseudomonadota; class Gammaproteobacteria; order Steroidobacterales; family Steroidobacteraceae; genus RPQJ01. The sequence continues at coordinate 3,624 of JAGVUU010000116.1, read as the reverse complement.
TCCCGGCGCGGCGACGTGGTCCTGCACGATGACGACGCCACCGACCTTCATTGCCGCGTGCAGCTTGCGCAGCATCTGCATCGGGTCGGTGCGCGCCCACGAGCCGTCGGCAGGACGCCAGTACATGTCGTGGAACGACATCACGAAGATGGCGGCGTCGAGGCTGCGCGGCGGCAGCGCCAGCTCGTCGACCTCCGCGGTGACCTGCTGCACGTTCGGCAGCCGATTGCCGGCGTAGCGCGCCTCGATGCCCTTGGCCGCGAATTTCGCGTACGCCGGGTTGTTGTAGGCGATCACGGCGCCGTCGGGACCCACGATCCGGGACAGCAGTTCCGTGTAGTAGCCGCTGGCGGCGAAGGCGTCGAGCACCCGCATGCCGGGCTCGATGCCCGCGAACTCGAGGAACTCGTGGGCCTTGCGCCGCTCGTCCTGGGTACGGTCCGCCTCCGGCCGGTCGGGGCTTGCGAGCGCCGAGTCGATTGCGACGGACGCGTCGGGCTCCGATGCCGCGGGGGCCGGATTGGCCGCACCCATGAGCGCGACGGTGGCGATGGCAAGGAGGGTTCCGGTAATCCTCATGTCTACTCCCCGTAAAGGTGGGCGCTCAGCCGAACGCCCGGTACAGCATGCGCGCGGCGACGAGCAGCAGGAAAGCACCGAAGGCGGCCGACAGCTTGCGCCGGTCCAGTGAATGAGCGAGCCGCGCACCCACCGGGGCCACCAGCCACGACACGGGCGCGATGATCGCAAAACCCGGCAGGCTCACCCAGCCGATCGTCCAGGGAGGCATCGACGTCGGGCCGGGCTGCGCGAGCAGGTAACCGACCGTGGCCGGCACGCTGATCCAGAGGCCGAGCAGCGCGGCAGTGCCCACTGCCTTGTGAACCGGCTCGCCGCAAAGCGTCATGGACGGCACGCTCAAGGTGCCGCCACCGATCCCCATCATCGCCGAGATCGCGCCGATCGCCCCGGGAATCGTGGCGCCGGCCGGTCCACCCGGGATCGCGGGACGCAGCACCACGTGATCCAGCGGCAGCACCATCTTCAGTGCCGCGAGCGCCGCCACGGTGCCGAACACCCCGGCGAGCACCCGTGCGTCCACGCTCGAAGCCAGGAGCGAGCCCGCCAGCGCACCGATCACGATCGGCAACGACCAGCGCCGCACCACCGCGAAGTCGATCGAGCCGCGCTTTGCATGGGACCGGGACGAGGAGATCGACGTGGGCACGATCGTGGCCATCGACGTCGCAACTGCCACGTGCATGGCGACCGCCGGATCGACCCCGGCGGCGACCAGCGCGAGGTCGAGCACCGGCACGATGACGATGCCGCCCCCCACGCCCAGCAGCCCGGCCAGCAACCCGCCCGCCGCACCCGCCGCAAGGAGGGCCGCCAGCATGGGAAGCCAGGACAACGTCGCGTCGATCAAGGGCCGGCCGCCACGGACATAGGGGAAAACCGCGGCAGTCTAGCGAGATTGCCAGGCACACGCCTCCGGCGTGAGGCGGCGGAGTATATTGCCGCGACAACGTGCCAAGAGCCGGGCATCCGGCCATCCAGGGGTATCCATGAGCGAGACGAGCGGCGGCGAAGTCCTGGCGCGAATGCTCCAGGCGGAAGGTGTCGAAAAGGTCTTCGGCATCATCGACGGGACCTACTTCGGCTTCTACTCGAGCCTGCACAAGCTGGGCATCGAGATCGTGACCCCGCGGCACGAGACTTGCGCCGCGCACATGGCGGGCGCCTATGCGCGCCTCACCGGCAAGCTCGGCGTCTGCATGGCGTCGAACGGCCCGGGCGTCGCCAACGTCCTGCCGGGCCTCGCCGTCGAGAACGCGGAAGGCAACCGCGTGCTCTGCATCACCAGCTGCCGCCGGCCACAGATCGTGTACCCCGACCGCGGCGGCACCTACCAGTCGTTCGACCAGGTGGGCGCCATCTCGCACCTCGCCAAGTGGAGCAAGGCGGTGGTGTCGTTCGACCGCGTGGCCGAACTCATGCGCACCGCGCTGCGCCACTGCTACGAAGGGCGGCCGGGCGTCGTGCACCTCGACGTGCCCGAGACGGTCATGAACGGCAAGGTGAAGGCCGACGTGCCCACCTGGCAGCCGCACCAGTACCGCAACGTCGAGCCGATCGTGCCGCCGCCCGCACAAGTCGAGCGCGCCGCCGAGATGCTGGCGGCCGCGGAGATGCCGATCATCCACGCCGGCAGCGGCGTGATTCACTCCGGCGCCTTCGCCGAGCTGCGACGCGTCGCCGAGCTGCTGCACGCGCCCGTCACCACGAGCTGGGCCGCCCGCGGCGTGCTGCCGGAGACTTCGGAACTCGCGATCCCGATGCCGTTCATCCCGCTCAACAACGAGGTGCGCAATGACGCCGACCTCGTGCTGGCGGTGGGCACACGCCTCGGCGAGACCGACTGGTGGGGCAAGGCGCCTTACTGGCGGCACCCCTCCGAGCAGCAGATGATCCAGGTGGACATCGACGGACACATCCTCGGCGCCAACAAGCCGGCCGCGCTCGCCGTGCTGGCCGACGCGAAGCTGTTCCTCGCTGCACTGGCCGGCCGGCTCGCCCCGTTGACCGGGCGCATGAACCTCGAGTCGAGGCGCCGCAAGGTGGCGAAGTACCGCGAGAAGGCGCGCGAGGAGCGGACCAAGCTCGACGAGAAGCTCACGGACATGTCCGTGCCGATGAACCCGGCGCACGTCGCCCACGTCTGCGAGCAGGTGTTCCCTGCCGAGTCGGTGCTCGTCGCCGACGGCGGCAACGCCGCCGTCTGGGCCATGATGTTCACCGCGTCGCGCGTGCCGAACACGATCCTGTCGACGTTCAAGATGGGCATGCTCGGTGCCGGCGTCGCACAGGCGACCGGCGCCGCCGTGGCGCGGCCCGATCACCCGGTGTGCTGCATCATTGGCGACGGCGCGATGGGCTTCCATCCGCAGGAAGTCGAGACCGCGGTGCGCAACGGGCTGCGCGTCGTCTACGTCGTGCTCTGCGACCGGCAGTGGGGCATGGTGAAGATGAACCAGCAGTTCATGCTGAAGCCCATCAAGACGCTCATCAGGAAGTCGCTCGGGCCCGACGAGACCATCAAGGCCGACCTGGGCGAGATCCGCTTCGACGACCTCGCGCGCTCGATGGGCGCGCACGGTGAGCGCGTCGCCGATCCGCGCGAGCTCAAGGGTGCGCTCGAGCGCGCCCTCGCGAGCGGTGGAGCGGCCGTGGTGCACGTGGACGTCGATCCCGTGAAGCACATGTGGGCGCCCGGTCTCATGCACTTCAAGGACATGCACCTGGAGCCCAAGGGCAAATGACGGAGCTCGACGCGGTCCGGCTGAACTTCAGCCCGGAATCGCTGGTCGCGCTGAACTTCATCCTGGCCTTCGTCATGTTCGGCGTCGCGCTGGACATGCGCTGGACGGACTTCCGCGGCATCACGGCAGCGCCGCGCGCGGTGCTGATCGGCATGGCTTCGCAGTTCCTGCTGCTGCCGGCGGCGGCGTGGGCACTCACGATGCTGCTGCGCCCGCAGCCGAGCATCGCGCTCGGCCTGATCCTCGTGGCGTGCTGCCCGGGCGGCAACATCTCGAACTTCATGACGCACTTCGCGCGGGG
>JAGVUU010000235.1 GCA_019136105.1 Gammaproteobacteria bacterium | reverse complement strand
GGACCACGAGCTGTCGGGCAACATCATCGACCTGTGCCCGGTCGGCGCGCTCAACAACAAGGCCTACCGCTATCGCGCGCGTGCGTGGGAGATGACGCAGCACCCGCTGGTGTCTCCGCACGACTGCGCCGGCACCAATCTCTACGGCCACGTGCTGCGCGGCCGCCTGATGCGCGTGGTGCCGCGCGCGAACGACGAGATCAACGAGACCTGGGTCGCCGACCGCGACCGCTACAGCTGCGAAGGCCTGTACGCGGAGGATCGCGTGCAGAAGCCGATGGTCAAGGAAGGCGGCGCGTGGCGCGAGGTCGATTGGGAGACGGCACTCGAGGCGGCGGCCACCGGTTTGAAGAAAGTCGTGAGCGAGCATGGCGCGGGGCAGCTCGGCGTGCTCGTGTCGCCGGCGGCCACCACCGAGGAATCGTACCTGGCGGCGCGCATCGCGCGTGGTCTCGGTTCGGAGAACGTCGATCATCGCCTGCGTCGCCAGGACTTCCGCGATGCTTCCGGCGACCCGGTAGCGCCGACGCTCGGCTGCGGCATCGCTGAGCTCGAACGGGCTTCGGAGCTCGAACGGGCTTCGGCCGTGCTGCTCGTGGGCTCGGACGTCCGCAAGGAAGTGCCGATCATCGCGCACCGCATCCGCCAGGGCGCCGTGCGCCACGGCGCCAGGGTGGCGTCGATCAATACCCGTGTCGTGAGCGTGTTGTTCCCACTGGTGGCCAACCTCGCGAGCAACGGCTACGGCATGGCGCAGCACGTCGCTGCGGTGCTGGCCGCTGCGCTGCGAACGGCGGGCCGGTCCGCACCCGCCAGCGTCGCGGGCGCGCTGGAAGGGATCGCGCCCACGGAGGAGCACGAACGGATCGCCGCCATGCTTGCGCAGGGCGAGTTGCGGGTGATCCTGCTCGGGGCGCTCGCCGAGCGCCATGCGTCGTTTGCAGAACTGCGCGCGCTTGCAGCTGCGTTGGCCGGGGTGACGGGCGCGAAACTCGGCTACCTGCCCGACGGCGCGAATGCCGTCGGTGCGTCGCTGGCCGGCGTCACGCCGCATCGCGGCGCGGGTGGGCGTGCGGTGGCGAACCCCGGCCTCGCTGCGGCCGAGATGTGGAATGCGCGCCTGCGCGGTTATGTGCTCGTTGGCGGCGTCGAGTCGGCGGATGTCGCCCAGCCGGCGGCGGCGGAAGCGGCGCTGCAGGGGGCCGGGTGCGTGGTCGCGCTCACGCCGTACGCGAGCGAGGAGCAGAAAGCCAGCGCCACGGTCATCCTGCCGGTCGCGGCATTTGCCGAGACCTCGGGTACCTGGGTGAACGTCGAGGGCCGCTGGCAGAGCGTGCCGGGCGCCGCCCGGCCACCGGGCGAGGCGCGGCCGGCCTGGAAGGTGCTGCGCGTGCTGGGCAACCTGCTCGGACTCACGGGCTTCGAATACCTGAGCTCCGAGGAAGTCCGCGACGAGTTGCAGCGCGAAGTCGGTGAGTTCGCGGCGGGGCAGGTGGCCAGCACATTCAAGGCGGGGCGGCTCGCTGCGCTCGACGCCACGCGTGAGGTCGGCCTGTACGCGGTGGATGCCGTCGTGCGCCGGTCGCGGCCGCTGCAGGAAACCCGTGAAGCGCAGGGCGGTGCAGCATGATCGAGCTCGTCACGGGCACCTGGACTTCGCTGCCGGCGTGGTTGCAGACAACGCTGGTCGCGCTCGGCCAGATCCTCGCGGTTACGATCACCGTGATCCTGTGCGTGGCCTACCTGACGCTCGCCGAGCGCAAGGTGATCGGCTGGATGCAGGTGCGCATCGGGCCGAACCGCGTGGGGCCGAAGGGCCTGCTGCAGCCGTTTGCCGACGTGATCAAGCTGCTGCTCAAGGAAGTGGTGGTGCCGTCGCGCTCCAACCGGTTCCTGTTCGTGGTGGCGCCGTTGCTCGCGCTCACGCCTGCATTCGCGGCGTGGGCGGTGATCTCGTTGTGGCCGGGCTTCGCCATCGCGGACGTCGATGCGGGCGTGCTGTATGTTCTCGCGCTCGCGGGCTTCGGCGCCTACGGCATCATCCTCGCCGGCTGGGCCGCGAACTCGAAGTATGCGTTCCTCGGCGCGATGCGCTCCGCCGCCCAGATCGTGGCGTACGAGATCGCGATGGGTTTCGCGCTGGTGGGCGTGGTCATGGCCGCCGGCACGCTCAACCTCGGCAAGATCGTCGAGGCGCAGTCGGGCGGCGTGCTGTCGTGGTACTGGCTGTGGCTGTTCCCGCTGTTCATCGTCTATTTCATCTCCGGCGTCGCCGAGACGAACCGCGCGCCGTTCGACGTGGCGGAAGGCGAGTCCGAGATCGTCGCGGGTTTCCACGTCGAGTACTCGGGCATCGCCTTCGCGCTGTTCTTCCTCGCCGAGTACGCGAACATGATCATGATCGCGACGCTCACGGCGACGTTCTTCGCCGGCGGCTGGCTGTCGCCGTTCGAGGGCATCCTGCCGGGCACGGTGCTCGCGGCGCCGGGCCTGCACTGGCTGGTGATCAAGATCGCCTTCTTCCTGTTCTGTTTCCTCTGGTTCCGCGCGACGTTCCCCCGTTACCGCTACGACCAGATCATGCGGCTCGGCTGGAAGGTCTTCATCCCGGTGACGCTCGTGTGGCTGTGCGTCGAAGCGGCGATGTGGGTCTACAAGATCGGCCCCTGGGCGGCGTGAGGCAGGCACCGTGCGCAGCTTGATCAAGACATTCTTCCTGTGGGAACTGATCCAGGGCCTGATGGTGACGGGCAAGGCGCTGTTCGCGCCCAAGATCACCATCCAGTACCCGGAGGAGAAGACGCCGCAGTCGCCGCGCTTCCGCGGCCTGCACGCGCTGCGCCGCTATCCGAACGGGCAGGAGCGCTGCATCGCCTGCAAGCTGTGCGAGGCCGTCTGCCCGGCGCTCGCCATCACCATCGAGTCGGACGTCAGCGCGGACGGCACGCGCCGCACCACGCGCTACGACATCGACCTGTTCAAGTGCATCTACTGCGGCTTCTGCGAGGAGGCCTGCCCGGTGGACGCCATCGTCGAGACGCGCATCCACGAGTACCACATGGAGCACCGCGGCGAGAACATCATGACCAAGGACAAGCTGCTCGCCGTGGGTGAGCGCTACGAGGCCATGATCGCCGCGGACAAGGCGGCCGACGCCCGCTACCGCTGACCGAGCACCCACCCATGATCGTCAACCTCCTGTTCTACGTCTTCGGCGCGATCCTCGTGATCTCGGCGCTGGGCGTGATCACCGCGCGCAACCCGGTGCACTGCGCGCTGTTCCTGGTCTCGGCGTTCCTCAACAGCGCCGTCATCTGGCTGCTGCTCGAGGCCGAGTTCCTCGCCATCACGCTCGTCGTGGTGTACGTGGGCGCGGTGATGGTGCTGTGGCTGTTCGTCGTGATGATGATGGACATCGACGTCGAGAAGCTGCGCCAGGGCTTCACGCGCTATGCGCCGGTCGGCGCCGTGATCGCACTGGTGGTCGTGGCACAGATCGCGACGGTCGTGTACGTGCGCAAGCTCGGCCTCGAGGACGCGGTGATCGCGCAGCCGAAGCCCGAGGGCTACTCGAACACGGCGGAGCTCGGGCAACTGCTCTACACGCAGTACCTGTGGCCGTTCGAGATCGCCGCCGTGATCCTGCTGGTGGCGATCGTGGCCGCGATCACGCTCACCATGCGCCGCCGCCCGGGCCAGAAGATCCAGGACGTGGCGAAGCAGGTGGCGGTGCGCGCCGAGGACCGCATCCGGGTCGTGAAGATGGACGCGGAGGGTCGGCAATGATCCCGCTGCACCACGTCCTGCTGCTCTCCGGCATCCTGTTCGCGCTCAGCGTCGCGGGCATCTTCATCAACCGCAAGAACGTCCTGCTGCTCCTGATGTGCATCGAGCTGATGCTGCTCGCGGTGAACTTCAACTTCATCGCCTTCGCGCATCACCTGGGTGATCTCGCCGGGCAGGTGTTCGTGTTCTTCATCCTGACCGTCGCGGCTGCCGAGTCGGCCATCGGGCTCGCGATCCTGGTCGTGCTGTTCCGGCAGCGCAAGAGCATCAACGTCGAAGACCTCGACGCCATGAGGGGCTGAGCCGTGGAGAAGGTGCTGCTGACCATCGTGCTCGCTCCCCTGGTGGCCGCCATCCTGGCGGGCCTGGGCGGGCGCTGGATCGGACGGGCCGGCGCGCACACGGTCACGATCCTCGGCGTGGCGGTGTCGTTCGTGCTGTCGGCGATGGTGCTGTTCGACCAGTGGACCGGTGCCGCTGCGTTCGACGGACCGGTGTACACCTGGCTCGTGAGCGACGGCATACGCATGGAAGTCGGCTTCCTGGTGGACCGGCTCAGCGCGCTCATGATGGTCGTCGTCACGTTCGTGTCGCTGATGGTGCACGTCTACACCATCGGCTACATGCACGACGACCCGGGCTACACCCGGTTCTTCAGCTACATCTCGTTGTTCACGTTCGCGATGCTGATGCTCGTGATGTCGAACAACCTGCTGCAGCTGTTCTTCGGCTGGGAGGCGGTCGGCCTCGTGTCGTACCTGCTGATCGGCTTCTGGTACACCCGGCCCACCGCGATCGTTGCCAACCTCAAGGCTTTCCTCGTCAACCGCGTCGGCGACTTCGGCTTCCTGCTCGGC
>JAGVUU010000089.1 GCA_019136105.1 Gammaproteobacteria bacterium | reverse complement strand
AGCACGACGTGCCCGCCGAGCGGAACGCGCCAGGTCAGTTCCAGGTTGCGCTCGTAGCGCGCGAGGTCGGTGCCAAGTTGATTCTGCAGCGACCGGTAGTCGGCCCCGGTCCGGGCTTCGGATGCGGCCAGCCCGAACTGGCTGCCGTGGGTCCCCGGCCACGGCAATTCCGCGACGACGCCGGCGGCCACGTGCCGTTCGAACACGTTGACGCGGTCGTTGGCCTGGCCCGCCCGCACGAAGGCACTCCAGCGCGGCGCGCCGGGCTCGGGCTCGTTGCGCGGCCTGAACTCGGCGGTCACGTACGTGCCGTGATTGTCGCGCTCGAACTCGAACTCTCCATCCTCCAGCGCCGGGCGCACGCCCGCGAACTCCTCGGTGTAACGCCAGTGTCCGACGGACAGTTGCGCGACCGGTCCGGCCGCCGCCGTGATCTCGCCGATCAGCAGCGCGCCCTCCGAGCGGGAGAGGTGCCAGCGCGACTTGTGGTGGTCATCCGGGTCGCCTGGCACGCCGTCCACGACCGCGAACTCGAGGAGCCAGGGTTCGCTCGGCGCCCACGCCAACCGCGCCGCGAGCGCCGTCACGGGATAGATCGACGGGCCATTGCGTCCCGTCTGCGCAAGCTCCTGCCCGATGCCGTACGCGGAGTTGATGAACAGGCTGCGCGACTCGGTGGTGTCGAACTCGGAGTTCAGGTCGTAGAGCCCGACCAGCACCGAGCCTGCGCCGCGTGCCTCGAAGCCCCAGTCGAACCAGGCCTCGAGCACGCGCAGGGCGCGCTCGCTGTCGATGTTCGAGACGACCATGGCGTCGCCAACGTAACGGTCGCTGAACGTGGGGGGATTCGTGCGGACGACGCTCGTGAACAGTGTCAGTCCAGCGATGCCGAGGGCCCGTCCGGCATCGAACTTGGCCGCGAGTTCGAGGTAGTCGACCCAGGCAGAGCCTTCGCGCAGTCCGCCGTGGACGGTGGACAGGGCGTCCGCCACGTACAGGGCGCCCACCTCGTACAGCGGCTGCTCGATCTGGTCAGTGCCGTGTGCCACGCACGGCGCCGGGAACGAAAGCGCGATGCTCAGGGCGGCGGCATGGACTCGGATTCGCATAGGTCAGGCGCGACTCTATACGAATACGACTCATTCGCATTTAGGTATTTCCACCTGCTCCCGCGGGCGATGCCCACGGCGGCCACCGCGAACTCAGGAGCGGGCCCCGCCAGTCAGCCCTTCGGCTTGGCCTTCAGTGCCTTGATGTCGTCGAGGACCACCTGGGAGTGCCCCTCAGGGTTGACCGACTCGTAGTGCTTGGCGATGCGGCCCTGGGGATCGATGATGAACGTGTCGCGCCGTGCCATCTCCATCACGCCCATGTAGGTCTTGAGGACGCCGTAGTTCTTCGACACCGCCTTGTCGGCATCCGCGAGCAGGGTGAAGGGCAGGCCGTGCTTCTCGGCGAACTTCTTGTGCGACTCGACGTCGTCCACGCTGATGCCGAGGATCACCGCGCCTTCCTTGTTGAAGGCGAAGATGTTGTCGCGGAAGCTGCAGGCCTGCGTCGTGCAGCCCGGCGTGTCGTCCTTGGGGTAGAAGTAGATCGCGACCCACTTGCCCTTGTAGTCGGCCAGGGAGTGCCACTTGCCGTCCTGGTCCTGCAGCTTGAACGCCGGTGCCGGCTGGCCCACAGCGGGCGGTGCGGCCGAAGCAATTCCGGAGAGGGTGAATAAGCCCAGCACGAGGCCGGCGATGCAGCGGACAACGGTGGACGACATCTGCGGTCACTCCTCGGGTTGATGGGCCTTTCGACCGGCGCCCATACTAACTGCGGCCCCGGGGCCCTGTCAGGGAGGAGGTCCGCATGGGCATTCAGGACACCGAGACCGATTACCTCTTCTTCGAGAACCGCGAGGCTTTGGTTTTGGCAGGTGGCGGCGCCCGTGCCGCCTACCAAGTGGGTGTGCTGCAGGCCATCGTCGACTGGCTGCCGCCGGGGCAGGCCTGCCCCTTCGAGGTCCTGGTGGGAACCTCGGCCGGCGCGATCAATGCGGCCGCGCTGGCGGCGCGCGCCTCCAACCTGGCCGAGGGCGTGGCCGCGCTCGAGGCCGTGTGGTCGGGTTTCCGGTCGTCCCAGGTGGTGCGTTGCGATCCGTTGACCGTGCTGCGGGGCGTACTGCACTGGACGGTGTCGCTCATGTCGAGCGGCTGGCTCGCCGCGCCGCCACGGTCGTTGCTCGACACGACGCCGCTGCGCGAGTTGTTGCAGAAGGTCGTTCCGCTCGAGCGGATCCAGGATGGGCTCGCGCAGGGTCCGCTCGAAGCCGTGGCCGTGGCCACCACCAGCTACTCCTCGGGACGCGCGGTGGCGTTCTTCGAGGCACGGCCCGCCATCGCCGAGTGGCAGCGCGCGCGTCGCGCCGGCCGGCGTTACCCGATCGACGTGGAGGTGCTCATGGCGAGCGCCGCCATCCCGTTCTTCTTTCCGGCGTCACGCATCGACGGTGACTATTACGGCGACGGTGCCATGCGCCAGCTCGCGCCGCTGAGCCCCGCGGTGCACCTGGGCGCGAATCGCCTGCTGGTGGTTGGCACGCGCGCCGATGTCCCGGCGAGCCCGGCCGACGCCACGCCCGGCAGGCCGCCCAGCCCCGGTCACCTGCTCGGCTTCGTGCTCGACTCGTTGTTCACCGACGGACTGTCGATCGACGTCGAGCGATTGCGGCAGATCAACGCGATCCTCGCCGCACAGCCCGCCGCGCTCCACCCGCAGCGGCGGCCGATCGACGTGTGCGTGATCCAGCCGAGCGAGGATCCGACTGCGCTGGCGCGCCGCCACCTGAAGGCCATGCCGCGCAGCCTGCGCGTGCTGCTGCGGACCATCGGCGCGCTCGAGGCTCGTGGCGGGCTGCTCGCGAGCTACCTGCTGTTCGAGGCGCCCTACACCCGCGAGCTGATGGAACTCGGGCGGGCCGACGCACTCGCGCACCGCGCGCAGATCGAAACCTTCCTCGACTGAGGCCGGCCTACATCAGCACCAGCGTGCCGAGCCCGAGCAGCGAGGCGAAGCCGACCACGTCGGTCACCGTGGTGACGACCACGCCGCCGGCCACCGCCGGGTCGACGCCGAAACGCCGGAGCCCGAGCGGCACCAGCACGCCCGCGAGCGCCGCCGCCACGAGATTCACGATCATCGCGGCGAAGATCACCGCCGCGATCTTCCAGCTGCGGAACCACAGGAACGCCACGATGCCGACGACCGTGGCCCAGGCGACGCCGTTCAGCATGGCCACTGCGAACTCGCGATTGAGCAGCCAGCGGGCATTGGCCCGTTCCACCTGGCCGAGCGCCAGGCCGCGCACGATCAGGGTGAGCGTCTGCGTGGCGGCGACGCCACCCATGCTGGCGACGATCGGCATCAGGACCGCAAGCGCGACGATGCTTTCGATCGTGGACTCGAACAGGCCCACGACCCAGGCGGCGAGGAATGCGGTGCCGAGGTTGATGCCGAGCCACACTCCGCGGCGGCGCGCGCTCTGTGTCACGCCGGCGAACATGTCCGCGTCCTCGTCGAGGCCGGCCATGCTCATGACGGAGTGTTCGGCCTCGTCGCGGATCACGTCCACGACGTCGTCCACCGTGATGCGGCCGAGCAGGCGGCCGTCGCCGTCCACCACCGCGGCCGACAGCAGGTCGCGGTCCTCGAACAGGCTCGCGACCTTGCTGGCGGGCGTTTCGGGGATGATGCCGGGCACCTCGGTGTCCATCACTTCGCCGACCGTGCGCTCCGGATCCTCGGTGAGCAGGCGGGCGAGGTCGAGGGTGCCGAGGTAGCGGTCGTGGCGGTTCACCACGAACAGCGAATCGGTGTTGTCCGGCACGTCGCCGCGCATGCGCAGGTAGCGCAGCACGGTCTCGAGCGTGACGTCGGGGCGCACGCTCACCGTGTCGGGGTTCATCAGGCCGCCGGCGGAGTCGGGTTCGTAGGCCAGCACGGCGTGCAGGCGCTCGCGATCGCGCGAATCCATCGAGCGCAGCACCTGCTGGTGCACGTGCTCCGGCAGGTCGCCGAGCAGGTCGGCGAGGTCATCGAGCTCGAGGCTCTCGGCGGCCGCGACGAGGTCCTCGGCCTCCATGTCCTGGATGAGGTCGGC
>JAGVUU010000058.1 GCA_019136105.1 Gammaproteobacteria bacterium | reverse complement strand
GTGCTGTCGGCCACCGATCCGAGCGGCTGGCAGACCGTCGACTGCCCGCAGTGCGTGGTGCCCATCGAGCCCTCCATGCGCACGATCGTGGTGACGGCGACGCGGCTGTACGCGTTGGGCACCATCGGGGATTTCATGGCCCTGTGGGGCGGGGTGGACACCTCACTGCAGCCCTCGACGCCCGCCAATGAGGAGGCGGAGAAGAGGGAGCCGCAAGGGGAGCAGCCGCGGCCGCTTACTGAATGCGAAAGCGAGATACTCTCACCGTACATTCCTCATGAAGACCGGACCAACGCAAGGCTATACGACGGGGTGGTCCCCAGGTACCTGCCGGACGGTTACATCGGAATCACGCGTGGGAACCGGATTTACTTCCGGCCGGACGTATACACGCCGAGCACACCGAGCGGATTGGCCCTGCTGGGGCACGAGCTCGTTCACGTTGGACAGTATCGCGAGGGCGCGACGTGGCTGACCTTCATGTCGTCCTACGCTCGCCACGGATACTGGAATAGTCCGTTGGAAGTATCGGCCCGGCAAGTTGAGAACCGAATAAGAAATGACCTCCAGCGTGGCGGCCCAACCTGTGGAGCAAAGCCATGAACGCCCGTCGACCCTGCACTCCCCTGCATGGTGCCTGCGTACTTCTGCTGTTGGCGACCGGTTGCAGGGGCTCTGCGACCGAGGTAGACGGATACAGATGCGCCGACTTCGTACGTTCGTCGGTCTATTACGGGCGATCGGTTGAAGTTCGATTGGCGGAGATCAACAGCTACCCGATAGACAAGCAGTACGCGGTGTTCATCTGTGGTGTTCAGTATGTCCGTCCACCACAATGGGAAGCGGCTCAACCATTTGCCGCACACGGGAATGCCACTGCGGAGTTCTTGGTCCGCAAACTGCCGCTGGTACGCGACGACACAACGATCGAGAACATAGTCACGCTGGTTGGTGACATGGATGCACGCGGCGTCTACGAGACTGCAAAGGACTCGGAGTTGGCACGAGCCCTGGAGCGCGCAGTGTCTGGGATGAAGAATCAGGTCCAGAAGATGCATGCGCAGAACGCACTTGACCAGCTCACCGGGGAGTAGGCCTATAGGCCGGTAATTGGGCTTGCCGGTTACGTTGCTACCGTAAATCCCTTCGGCGCGCTCGCAGGCGGAGTACTTGGTGGCGGCGCCGGATATCTGATCTCGGGCATAGATAGCGATCCGGCCAATCAAGCCGCTGGTCGCGCGGAGATTGGCGGAGCGGCCGCAAGTCTGCGCGTCGTTGCAACCAGGGCGCTGGGCATTTCGGGTGGCAGTGTGCTTGGCGGCTTCACCGGCGGATTCGCTGGCGGAGCTGCCACCGTTGCTTTTGGCCCGGAGTTAGGGGCAACCGTGGGAGGCATGATCGGCGGGGCGAACTCGAGCGCGATACTTGGCACGAGTATGAACCGCGCCGGGTTTCCCGGAGACTCGGCCATTGCCGGGTGCCTGTGATGACCACGAGCATGAGCGGTTCGTTCTGGAGTCTGGTGGTCCGGTGGCCTCGATGGGTCAGGTTAACGGTCGCGTGGGTTGCTGTCGCGGCGACCATCCCGCCGATGGTGCTGCTGGCCGATGCTGTGGCATCTCGCGTCGGGCTCAATTCCTGTGGAGGTGGTGTCTCGCAGGAGTTGCCTTGGATCTGCAGTCCGACCGGTCGCATGGTCTTCCTCGTCGTATCGCTCGCAGTTGTCTTGCCGTTGATGTTCCTCTGGAGTCGCTTTCTAACGAAGCTCAGTTCCATCCCTGATGCACCGCAAAGCTGGCGTCCCGACCATGCGAGCGTCAGCGGTCGCGAATTGAGCGAAGACTCTGTGCGACTCCCGTTCAGGCAGATCTACCTTGCAGGAGAGGTTCACGCGGTCAAGCGAGGCTTCCAGCGCGTCCTCATGATCGGCGGTAAGCGACTGCAGATCGCAGGGCCTGGCTCGCGCGAATTCGACAAGTTGGTCGACAAAGCTGCAGCCGAACTCATCTGCCAGACGATGCCCGGATTCCCGAAGTTTCGCCTGTTGATGGCCATCCGACCGGCAGGCGAAGGGCGGGTTCGCGCGGTTGGCGTCGGCGCGCAATCGGCGGCGGCTGTGATTGCGCTTGCCTGTTTGGTGTGGTTCGGCGTCCTGTCACCTCGGCCGAGTGCCGTGTGGGCGGCCGTGTGCTTGCTGCTGCTGCTGGCCAGCCTGTCGTATCTGGTGCTCGCGTTTCGCGCTGTGAGATCACTCCGACAGCTGCAACACACTGCACCGCCTGACTGACGCCGATGGCGCCGGTCCGCGATAGGTGCAACCAATGAAGTCACAATCCGATGGTGCAGGCGTGCCGCTGGAATTCCGACTGCATCTGCGCCACGATCGCAAGCGCGATCGCCTCGGGGCCCTCGCCGCCGAGCTGCAGGCCCACCGGGGCGTGCAGTCGGCCCGCGAGCGCGGCTCGCTCGGCGGGAGTGAGCCGCGCCAGCAACTCGTCACGGCGCGCCGGCGGGCCCAGCAGCCCCACGTAACGCACCTCGTGGGCGGCGAGTGCCGCCAGCGCAGAAAGATCGTGCTGCGCGGTGTGGGTCATCGCGATCGCCGCATCGAGTGGGGTCCCGTCGAGGCTGGCCAGGGCGGCCTCCGGGTGCGCCGCAATCAGCCGATCGGCCGCTTGCAGCCGCGGCCCGCCGAGCAGCGCAGGGCGGTGATCCGCGATCCACACGTACCAGCCGAGCGTGCGCACGACGTCGAGCAGTGGCGGCGCTTCGGGACCGGCGCCGAGCAACAGCACGAGGGGCGGCGGCCGCAAGGTCACCTCGGCCTGCAGGCCCAGGCGGGGTGCCAGCCGGTCGAGTTCGAGGCGTGCTGGGTGGCGCGATTCATGCGCCGCGATCACCGCGTCGAGCAGTGGCGAACCGGCATCGGGCAACACCGGAAGCGCCACGACGCGCATGCGGCCGCGACACCCCGAACCGGAGCCGAACACCAGGTCGTCGTCGCTGCGAGTGTCGAAGACCGCCTCGCGCGGCTGGGCCGTCGTCACGGCTTCCAGACCCAGCTCGGCGAGGCCGGGCTCGAGGCAGCCTCCTGAGATCACGCCGACCCGGTGGCCATCGTCCGCGACCAGCGCAAGCGCGCCGGGTTTGCGGTACGTGGAACCCTCCGCCTCGACGACCAGCGTGAGCGCGAAC
Source organism: Gammaproteobacteria bacterium (assembly GCA_019136105.1). GTDB lineage: Bacteria > Pseudomonadota > Gammaproteobacteria > Steroidobacterales > Steroidobacteraceae > RPQJ01. The sequence continues at coordinate 18,636 of JAGVUU010000058.1, read as the reverse complement.
GCACGCCGGGCGGCGCGCAACTCGCGCGCCGCCTCGACCACGGCCCGCTGGCCGCCGGGACCTGCGACCCTCGCCTCAGGCACGGAGGCGCAGCGGCATCTCGCGCAGCCGCTGGCCCGTCAGTGCGGCCACGGCGTTGGCAACGGCCGGCGCGATCGGCGGGGTGCCCGGCTCGCCGACGCCACCCGGTCGCTCGCGGCTTGGCACGATGTGCACCTCGACCTTCGGCATGTCCGGCAGCCGCAGCACCCGGTAGTCGTCGAAGTTCGACTGCTGCACGCGCCCGTCCTTGAACGTGATCGCGCTCGAAAGCGCGGCGCCGAGCCCGAACGCGATGCCGGACTCCATCTGCGCCTCGATCGTCTTGGGGTTCACGGCGATGCCGCAGTCGATCGCGCACACCACGCGGTGCACGCGGATGCGGCCACCTTCCACCGACACCTCGGCGACCTGCGCGACAAAGCTGCCGAAGCTCTCGTGCACGGCGACGCCGCGCGCCCGGCCCGCTGGCAGCGGCGATCTCCAGCCGGCCTTCGCCGCGGCGAGGTCCAGCGCGGCTCGCAGCCGCGGCTGATCCGCGAGCAGCCGGCGGCGGTACTCCACTGGATCGATGCCCGCCGCACGGGCGAGTTCGTCCACCATGCACTCCATGGCGAACGCGGTGTGGCTGTGACCCACCGAGCGCCACCACAGCACCGGCACCGGCGCACGATAGTCCTGCAGCTGCACGCGGTGGTTCGGGATTGCCTTGAGGTACGGGGAGTCGGCGGCACCCTCGACCGACGACGGGTCGATGCCGGTCTTGGCGAACATCGACTCGAAGGGGGTACCCGCCATGACCGACTGGCTGACGATGGTGTGATCCCATCCGGCCGGCAGCCCGTCGGAGCCGAGCGCTGCGCGGATGCGATGCACGACCATGGGGCGGTAATAGCCGCCACGCACGTCGTCCTCGCGGGTCCACACGGTCTTCACGGTCGCGCCCGCGGCCGTCGCCACGTGCACGGCCTCGCTCACCCAGTCGGCGCTGGCCGTGGCACGCCGGCCGAACCCGCCGCCGAGGAAGGTGGTGTGGATGTGCACCTGCTCCGGCTTCAGGCCCGTGATGGCCGCCGCGGCCATCTGCTCGCCGGTCTGCATCTGGGTGCCGGTCCAGACGTCGCAGCGATCCGTCGCGATGCGCACCGTGGCGTTGAGTGGCTCCATCGGCGCGTGCGCGAGGTAAGGCGCGACGTACTCGACGTCGACGACCTTGTCCGCCTTGGCCAGCGCGCCGGGCGCGTCGCCGGCGGCCGCGGCGACCTTGCCGTCAGCAGCGGCGAGCTTGCGGTACTCGGCGAGCATCGCGACCGTGTCGAGCGCGGCCCCCGCGCCGAGGTCCCAGTCGACCTTCAGCGCGTCGCGGCCTTGCTGCGCGGCCCAGAAATGATCGGCGACCACCGCGACGCCGCTCGGCACCTGCACGACCTTGCGCACGCCCGGCACCGCCAGCGCGGCGCTCGCGTCGAATGATTTCACCTTGCCGCCGAACACCGGGCTGCGCGCAACGACTGCGGTGAGCAGGCCGTCGAGGCGCACGTCGAGGCCGAAGACCGCCGTGCCGTTGATCTTCTCCGGCGTGTCGAGCCGGCGGGTCGGCTGGCCGATGACCTTCCAGTCCTTCGGGTCCTTGAGGGCGACCGATGCGGGCACGGGCAGCTGAGCGGCGTCATCTGCGAGTTCGCCGTAGCGCAGGCGGCGGTCGCCAGCGATCACCGCACCGTTCTCCGTGCGGCAGGCGGCAGCATCGACGCCGAGGCGTTGCGCCGCAGCCTGCACCAGCAGCGCGCGGGCGATGGCGCCGACCTGCCGGTAGCGGTCGAACTCCGACCACGTGGTCGTCGAGCCGCCCGTCATCTGCGCGCCGAACGCCGTGTGGAAGTAGGCCGGCGCCGCGGGCGCGTGCTCGACCTTCATCTTCGACACGTCGAAGTCCAGCTCCTCGGCGATCAGCATGGGCAACGACGTCCAGATGCCCTGGCCCATCTCGGAATGCGCGAGCAGCACGGTCACCGTGCCGTCGGGCGCGATGCGCAGGAACGCATTGGCCTGCGGCAGCGGCGGTGCTGCCGGGGCCGCGGGGGCCTCGGCCGCGTGCGCGAAGCGGCGGCCGGCAGGCACGTAGAACCCGACCACGAGGCCCGCGGCGCCGAGCGTCGCGGCCTTCAGGAACTCACGGCGATTGGGATCGGCCAGGATGCTCATGACTTCTGCTCCTGGTTGAGTTCGGCGGCGCGGTGCACGGCGGCCCGGACCCGCTGGTAGGTGCCGCAGCGGCACAGTTGCCGCCCGAGGGCGGCGTCGATCTCGGGATCGGTCGGCTTAGTTTTCTCGGCAATCAGTGCGGCCGCCGCCATGATCTGGCCAGACTGGCAGTAGCCGCACTGGACGACGTCCATCTCGGCCCAGGCCTGCTGCACGGGGTGGCTCGCGTCGGCCGACAGTCCCTCGATCGTCGTGATCGACTTGCCTGCGACGTCCGCCACGTCGGTCATGCAGGAGCGCCGCGGCTTGCCGTCCACGTGCACGAGGCACGCCCCGCACTGGCCGACGCCGCAGCCGTACTTGGTGCCGGTCAGGCCGAGCAGGTCCCTGAGCACCCAGAGCAGCGGCATGTCCGGCGGCGCCGCCACCTCGTGGTCCTTGCCATTGACGCGCAATTTCATCGCGGAGAACTCCTTCCCGGGGCGGGAAAGCGCCAATTTACTCCCGAGCCGGCCGGATTGTCCCGGCGCCGGGAAAAAAGCGGCCAGAGCGGCTACGATATCGCCCCCGATCCCGCCCGACCGCCATGCCCCGCGTCTACCTCAAGACCTTCGGCTGCCAGATGAACGAGTACGACTCCGCCCGCATGGCGGACGTGCTGCGCGAGGCAGGTGGGTATGAGCCCACCGACGACCCGGCCGAGGCCGACCTGCTGCTGCTCAACACCTGTTCCGTGCGCGAGAAGGCGCAGGAGAAGGTGTTCTCGCTGCTCGGCCAATGGCGCACCCTTAAGCGCGAGCGCCCGGGCACGATCATCGGCGTGGGTGGTTGCGTGGCGAGCCAGGAGGGCGAGGGCATCACCGAGCGCGCCCCGTTCGTGGACCTCGTGTTCGGCCCGCAGACGCTGCACCGCCTGCCGGCGATGATCGAGCGGCTGCGCACCGATGGCCGCGCCGTCGTGGACGTGAGCTTCCCCGAGATCGAGAAGTTCGACCGGCTGCCCGAGCCGCGCGCGCACGGCGCGACGGCATTCGTGTCGGTCATGGAAGGCTGCAGCAAGTACTGCACGTTCTGCGTCGTGCCGTACACGCGCGGCGAGGAAGTGAGCCGGCCGGTGGCGCAGGTGATGGACGAGGTCCGCGGCCTCGTCGCGCAGGGCGTGAGCGAAGTGACGCTGCTCGGACAGAACGTGAACGCCTACCGCGGCGACCTCGACGGTGGTGGTCACGCCGACCTCGCGGCACTGATCTACCACGTTGCGGCGGTGCCGGGCGTCGAGCGCATCCGTTTCACCACGTCGCACCCGGTGGAGTTCCGCGACAGCCTCGTCGAGGCGTATCGAGAGGTGCCGCAACTCGCGAGTTACCTGCACCTGCCGGTGCAATCGGGCTCCGACCGCATCCTCGCGCTCATGAAGCGCGGCCACACGGCGCTCGAGTACAAGCAGAAGATCCGCCGGCTGCGCGAGGCGCGGCCCGGCATCAGCCTGTCGTCGGACTTCATCGTTGGCTTCCCGGGCGAGACCGAGCGCGACTTCGAGGAGACGATGCGCCTGATCGAGGACATCGGCTTCGACCAGAGCTTCAGCTTTATCTACAGCCGCCGCCCGGGCACGCCCGCCGCTTCGCTGCCGGACGACGTGCCGCACGAGGTGAAGCAGGCCCGGCTCGAGCGGCTGCAGGCTCGCATCGACGCGAACGCGCAGGCGATCAGCCGCGCGATGGTAGGGTCCGTGCAGCGGGTGCTGGTCGAGCGCCCGGCGAAGAAGGACGCGCGCCAGCTCGCCGGCCGCACCGAGAACAACCGCTGGGTGAACTTCGATGGTCCGCCGTCGCTGATCAACCGCTTCGTGGATGTCGTCATCACCGAGGCCCTGCCGAACTCGCTGCGCGGGCGGCTCGCCGAGCCCGAGCGGAGCATCGCGTGACGGCCCAGGTCGAATCCCGCGAGCTGTCGCTCGAGGCGGCGGACAACACGCGGCTCGGCAACTTCGCCGGCCCCATGGAGCAGAACCTGCGCCACGTGGAGGAGCGCCTCGGCGTCGAGGTGCGCCGCCGCGGGCACAAGCTGCAGGTGCTCGGTCCCGCCGGCGTGGTGGATAGCGCGCTCGCGGTGCTCGCGCGCATGTTCGAGCTGTCGGCATCGGAGGCGATGTCGCCGCAGCGCGTGCATCTCTGCGTGCAGGAACTCGGCTTCCCGGCGCCGGGCGAGGGGCCGCGATCGGCGGGGGACGTGGTGGTGCATACGCAGCGCGGTGGCATCCGCGGCCGCGGCGCCAACCAGAGCCAGTACCTCGAAAACATCCGCGCCAACGACCTCACCTTCGGCATCGGCCCGGCTGGCACCGGCAAGACCTATCTCGCGGTCGCGAGTGCGGTCGAAGCGCTGCAGTCGGGCGACGTGCGCCGCATCGTGCTGGTGCGCCCGGCGGTGGAGGCGGGCGAGCGCCTCGGCTTCCTGCCCGGCGACCTCGCGCAGAAAGTCGACCCCTACCTGCGGCCGATGTACGACGCGCTCTACGAAATGCTCGGCTTCGATCGCGTCGCGCGCAACGTCGAGCGGCAGGTGATCGAGGTGGCGCCGCTCGCGTTCATGCGCGGCCGCTCGCTCAACGACTCGTTCATCATCCTCGACGAGGCGCAGAACACCACCGTCGAGCAGATGAAGATGTTCCTCACGCGCCTCGGCTTCGGCTCGAAGGCGGTGGTCACGGGCGACATCACGCAGATCGACCTGCCGCGCCACCAGCGCTCGGGCCTGCGCCACGCCATCGAGGTGCTGCGCGGCGTCGACGGCGTCGCGTTCACGTTTTTCAACGCGCGCGACGTGGTGCGCCACCCGCTGGTGCAGCGCATCGTGCAGGCGTACGAGCGCGAGACGCCGTCGCAGGATTCGGAGTCATGAGCGATGCGCCCAGGCTGCAGGTTGCCGCACAGTTCGCGGCGCGGCGCCCGTGGGTGCCTGCGGCGGCGGCGCTGTGCCGTTGGGCCCTCGCGGCGCACGTCGCGGCCGTGGCACGCCGGCCCCGGGCGCGCCGCCGCGTGATTCCTGCCGACGCGACAGTGTGCATCCGCATCGTCGGTGCGGCCGCCAGCCGGCGCCTGAACGCTGGCTACCGCGGCAAGGACAAGCCGACCAACGTGCTGTCGTTCCCGGCCGCGCCGATCGAGCGCGAGCTCGACGGGTCGCTCGGCGACCTCGTGATCTGCGCGCCGGTGGTGGCGGCCGAGGCGCGCGAGCAGCGCAAGGCCCGGGCCGAGCACTGGGCGCACATGGTCGTCCACGGCGTGCTGCACCTGCACGGCTACGACCACGAGACTGCGCGCCAGGCCCGCGTGATGGAGGGCCTCGAGGTGGAAATCCTGCGCGGTTTCGGGTATCAGGATCCCTATCGACCGGTGACATCCCCCCAATCATGAGCGATGAACGTCCCGGGCCGTCCGGCAGCTGGCTGCGGCGCCTCGTGGAATCCCTGACGGGCGAACCCCGCGACCTCGAACAGCTGAGCGACGTGCTGGAGGACGCCCGCGACCGCGGCCTCATCGACGCCGACGTGCTCGCGATGCTCGAGGGCGTGCTGCAGGTCTCCGAGATCCAGGTGCGCGACGTGATGGTGCCGCGCTCGCAGATGGTGGTGGTGCACCGCGACGACTCGCCGGAGCAGATCCTGCCCGTGGTGATCGAATCCGGGCACTCGCGCTTCCCGGTGGTGGGCGAGGACCGCGACGAGGTCGCCGGCATCCTGCTCGCCAAGGACCTGCTGCGCTATTTCGCGCTCGAGGAGCGCTCGCAGTTCGACATCCGCGAGTGCCTGCGCCCGGCGGTGTTCATCCCCGAGAGCAAGCGGCTCAACGTGCTGCTCAAGGAATTCCGGGTCAGCCACAACCACATGGCGATCGTGGTGGACGAGTACGGCGGCGTGTCGGGCCTGCTCACCATCGAGGACGTGCTCGAGCAGATCGTCGGCGACATCGGCGACGAATACGACATCGACGAGGGCGAGGGCGTCCGCAAGGAGGGCGAGCGCACGTTCACCGTGCCCGCGCTCACTCGCATCGAGGACTTCAACGCCACGTTCGCCACGCGCTTCTCCGACGAGGAGTTCGACACCATCGGCGGGCTCGTGCTGCACGAACTCGGCCGCATGCCGCGGCGCGGCGAGGCGATCGAGATCGGCGGGCTCGAGCTCAAGGTGCTGCGCGCCGACCGCCGCCGCATCGAGACGCTGCGCGTCACCACGCCGCGCGACATCGACCTGCCCGCCGCCGGCCCCGATTGAACGCGCTCGAGTTCCTCGAACGGCGCGGCCACTGGCTCGCCTTCCCGGCCGGCCTACTGCTCGCCGCGGCATTCGCGCCGCTGGGCGTCGCGCCGCTCGCCGTGCTGTGTCCGGCGTTCCTGTTCCTGCTCTGGGAGGGCGCTGCGCCCCGCGCCGCCGCGTGGCGCGGCTTCCTCTTCACCGGCGGTACGTTCCTCGCCGGCACCTACTGGCTCTACAACAGCATCCACCTCGTCGGCCAGGCGCCGCTCTGGATCGCGCTGTTCCTGATGCTCGGGCTGGTGGCGATCATGGGCAGCTACACGGCGCTGCTCGGCTATGCAGTGGCGCGCTGGGGCGTGGCGAGCGGGCCGCTGCGTTGGCTGGTGCTGTTGCCGGCGGGCTGGGTCGTCGTGGAGTGGTTCCGTGGCTGGTTCCTGAGCGGCTTCCCCTGGCTCGCGCTCGGCTACAGCCAGCTCGAGACGCCGTTGCGCGGCTACGCGCCGGTGTCCGGGGTGTACGGCACGAGTCTCGCCGCCGCGCTGATGGCGGGTGCCGTCGTGACGCTGCTGCTCGGACGCAGGGCTGCGCGGCTCACGGCGCTCGGCCTGGTGCTCTTGATCGTGATCGCCGGGGCGCAGCTCGCCCGCGTCGAGTGGACGGCGCCGCGCGGCACGGAGCTGTCGGTGGCGCTCGTGCAAGGCGCGGTGCCGCAATCGATGAAGTGGGAAGCCGGCCAGCGCGAGCGCACGCTCGAGCTGTACGCCGGGCTCACCGCGCCTCATCTGGGCACCGACATCATCGTCTGGCCCGAAGCCGCGCTGCCGGCCCTCGAGCGCGACATCCGGCCGTTCCTCGACAGCCTGCACGCGGCGGCGCGCGGACGCGGCAGCGACGTGATCCTGGGCCAGCTGCGGCGCGATCCCGGGACGGGCTCGTATTACAACGCGCTGCTCGCACTCGGCGAGTCCGAGCAGTGGTACGACAAGCGGCGGCTGGTGCCCTTTGGCGAATTCTTCCCGGTGCCGGCGCAGGTGCGCGAGTGGCTGCGCCTGATGAACCTGCCGTACTCCGATTTCGAGGCGGGCGCGGACGACCAGCCGCCGCTCGCGGCCGCCGGCGAGACGCTCGCCCCGACGATCTGCTACGAGGATGCCTACGCGTCCGAACAGCTCGCCCTCGTGCGCGACTCGACGCTGCTCGTGAACGTCACCAACGACGCGTGGTTCGGCGACTCGACGGCGCCGCACCAGCACCTGGACATCAGCCGCATGCGCGCGCTCGAAACCGGCCGGCCGATGCTGCGTGCCACCAACGACGGCGTGACGGCGCTGATCGCACACGACGGCACGCTCACCGCGACGCTGCCCCAGTTCCAGGCGGGCGTGCTCACCGGCACGGTCCAGCCGCGCGTCGGCCACACGCCGTACGTCCGGTCCGGCAACCGGCCAGTGCTCGTGATCACGTTCGCCGGGCTCGCGCTGGGGTTCGCGTGGCCGCGCCGGCGCGGCGGGCCAGCCCGGTGAGCGACCGCGGCGGGGCCATCACCCGCGAGGGCGAGCGCTGGCGACCGGAGCCGCGCGAACTCGAGTTCCTGCACGCCGAGCCCCCGGCCACCGGCCACGCACACGCGATTGCCGACGGCTTGCTGTGGCTGCGCATCCCGCTGCCGATGGAACTCAACCACATCAACGTGTGGCTGCTCGAGGACGGCGACGGCTGGCTGCTCGTCGACACGGGCATGGCCGAAGCGGTGTGCCGCGAGGCGTGGCTGCAGCTCGAACGGCACGTGCTCCGCGGGCGGCCGATCAAGCGGCTGTTCGTCACGCACGATCACCCGGACCACATGGGGCTCGCGCCATGGCTCGTCGAGCGCCACGGGGCGGCGGTGTGGATGGCGGAGTACGCGCATCGCTCGAGCGGCGAGTTCCTGCGCACCGACCCGGACGCGCTCGCGGCACGCATTCGCGGTTTCCTGCACCTGCACGGGGTCGAGGTGCCGCCGGGCGTCGCGGCCATGCGCGGCGATCACCGGGAGTGGTACGGCGGCTGGCCGCCGCTCGCGCACGCTCCGGTGGACGGTGACGTCATCGAGGCGGGCGCGGGCCGCTGGCGCGTCATCGAGACCGCCGGTCACTGCCGCGGTCACCTGTGCCTGTACGACGCGGACTGGCGGCTCCTGATCAGTGGCGACCAGGTGTTGCCGACGATCTCGCCGAACGTGAGCGTGCTGTCGTCGGCCCCCGACGCTGATCCGCTGCGCGAGTTCCTCGAGTCGATCGAGCGCCTGCGAGCGTGTGCCCCGGACACGCTCGTGCTGCCTTCGCACGGCAGGCCGTTCCGTCGCCTGCACGCGCGCCTCGACGACTTGCAGGCGCATCACCTGCAGCAGCTCGAAGCATTGCGCGCCCATTGCCGCGAGCCGCAAACGGCCTTCGAAGTCTTGCCGGCGATGTTCCGCCGCGTGCCGCGAGGGTTCCACCGGCTGCTGGCGGTGGGAGAGGCTGTGGCCCACCTCAACTACCTGTGCGGGCGGGGCGACCTGGAGCGGTGCGTGGACGGCAGCGGCGTCGCTCGCTTCGTCACGCGCTGAGGTTGCGCGGCGCCTGCATGTTCCGCGCCTGCTCGGCTTGTGCGCGGCTCCGTCATGCATGACACTTGCGGCGAATCGGCCCGCGAACGGAGTGCCCATGCAGCCGACCCTCGACGACATCGACCACCGCATCCTCGCCCTGCTGCAGGAGGATGCCTCCATGAATGCAGCGGAAGTGGCGAACCGCGTCGGCCTGTCGCAGTCGCCCTGCTGGCGCCGCATCGCGCGGCTCGAGCGCGACGGGTTGATCCAGCGGCGCGTGGCCCTGCTCGACCGCAAGCGGCTGGGCCTGGGCGTCGTGGTTTTCGTGCAGGTGAAGATCGCCCGCGGCTCGAAGCAGTCGCTCGGCCAGTTCGAGGACACCGTGCGCCGGTTTCCCGAGGTGCTGGAGTGCTTCATGCTCATGGGCGAGATCGACTTCCTGCTCAAGGTCGTCACGCGCGACGTGGCGAGCTACGAGGAATTCCTGCGCACCAAGCTGTCGCGCCTTGCCGCCGTGGGCGAGGTGCGTTCGAGCATGGTCCTGTCGCCGGTCAAGGAGACCACCGCGCTGCCGCTCGACCTCGTCCCGGTCCAGGGCGACGGTTCGAGCGGATAGGCTGCCTGCCGCCCGCTCGGGTATCCTCACCGGTTTACCAGAGTCCACCGGCAAGCCCATGCAGGAACGATACGAACCGGCCGTGATCGAGGCCGACGCCCAGCGCGACTGGGAGGCCCGCGGCACGTTCCGGGTCAGCGAAGACCCGTCGCGTCCCAAGTACTACTGCCTGTGCATGTTCCCGTACCCGAGCGGGCGCCTGCACATGGGCCATGTCCGCAATTACACGATCGGCGATGTACTGACGCGCTACATGCGCATGCAGGGCCACAACGTCCTCCAGCCGATGGGCTGGGATGCATTCGGCCTGCCAGCCGAGAACGCCGCCATGGCGCACGGCGTGCCGCCGGCGAAGTGGACCTACGACAACATCGATTACATGAAGCGCCAGCTGAAGTCGCTGGGTTTCGGCATCGCGTGGGACCGCGAGGTCACGACCTGCCGGCCCGAGTACTACCGCTGGAACCAGTGGCTGTTCCTGCGCATGCTCGAGAAGGGCATCGCCTACCGCAGGACGGGCGTCGTGAACTGGGATCCGGTGGACCAGACGGTGCTCGCGAACGAGCAGGTGATCGACGGCCGCGGCTGGCGCACGGGCGCGCTCGTCGAGAAGCGCGAGATCCCGATGTACTACCTGCGCATCACCGACTACGCGCAGGACCTGCTCGACGCGCTCGGCAGCCTCCCGGGCTGGCCGGAGCGCGTGCGCCTGATGCAGGAGAACTGGATCGGCCGCTCGGAGGGCCTCGAGATCGAGTTCGAGGTGGAGGGTGCGGCGGAACCGCTGGCGATCTATACGACCCGCCCCGACACGCTGTGCGGCGTGACCTACATGGCGGTCGCCGCCGAGCACCCGCTCGCGCAGCGCGCTGCGGTGGGCAACCCCGACCTGCAGGCCTTCATCGCCGAGTGCCAGCGCTCCGGCGTCACCGAAGCCGCGCTCGAGACCATGGAGAAGCGAGGCATGCCGCTCGGCATCCACGCCATCCACCCGATCACCGGCGAGCGCGTGCCGGTGTGGGTCGCCAACTTCGTGCTCATGGGTTATGGCACGGGCGCGGTGATGGCGGTGCCGGCCCACGACCAGCGCGACTGGGAATTCGCGCGCCGCTACGGCCTGCGCATCCACCCGGTGGTGCAACCGCTCGACGGCAGCCTGCCCGACATCGAGTCGGGCGCCTTCACCGAGCACGGCCGGCTGATCAACTCGGGCCGCTTCGACGGCCTCGAGTTCGACGAGGCGTTCGACGCCTACGCCAAGTTCTTCGAGGCGCAGGGCACGGGCAAGCGCCGCGTGAACTGGCGCCTGCGCGACTGGGGCATCTCGCGGCAGCGCTACTGGGGCTGCCCGATCCCGCTGATCCACTGCGCCACGTGCGGCGTGCAACCGGTGCCGGACGACCAGCTGCCGGTGGTGCTGCCCGAGGACCTCGTGCCCGACGGCAGCGGCAACCCGCTCGGCAAGAGCGAGTCGTTCCTGAAGTGCGCCTGCCCGAAGTGCGGGGGCCCCGCGCGGCGCGAGACCGACACCATGGACACCTTCGTGGATTCGTCCTGGTACTTCTTCCGCTACGCCAGTGCGGGCAACGACCGGGCGATGGTGGACGAGCGCGCGGCCTACTGGCTGCCGGTGGACCAGTACATCGGCGGCATCGAGCACGCGATCCTGCACCTGCTGTACTCGCGCTTCTGGACGCGCGTGATGCGCGACCTCGGCCTCACGCAGGTCGAGGAGCCGTTCACCAACCTGCTCACGCAGGGCATGGTGTTGAATGAGGTCTTCTTCCGCAAGCCTGCGTCGGGCCGCATCACCTACTACAACCCGGCCGACGTGGACGTGCAGGTGGACGACAAGGGCGCGCGCATCGGTGCGGTGCTGCGCTCGGACGGCGAGCCCGTCGAGAGCGGCGGCATCGGCACGATGTCGAAGTCGAAGAACAACGGCGTCGATCCGCAGGCGCTCGTCGAGCGCTACGGCGCCGACACCGCCCGCCTGTTCATGATGTTCGCCGCGCCGCCCGAGCAGACGCTCGAGTGGTCGGACGAGGGTGTGGACGGCGCATTCCGCTTCATGAAGCGGCTGTGGAAGGCCGTGCACCAGCACGTGAGCGCGGGCCCCGCGCAGGCGCTCGACGTGGCCGCGCTCGACGAAGCGAGCCGCACGCTGCGCCGCCAGGTGCACGAGACGCTCGTCAAGGTCACGACCGACATCGGCAAGCGGCGCACGTTCAACACGGCGATCGCCGCGGTGATGGAACTCATGAATGCCATCAATCGATTCGACGACCGCTCGCCGCAGGGCCGCGCCGTGGTGCAGGAGGCGCTCGAGACCGTCGTGCTGGTGCTGGCGCCGGTGGTGCCGCACGCCTGCCACGCGCTCTGGCGCGAGCTCGGCCACACCACGGTCCTGGTGGACGAGCGCTGGCCCGAACCCGATGCCCGGGCGCTCGAGCGCGCGACCGTCGAGGTCGTGGTCCAGGTGAACGGCAAGCTGCGTGGCCGTGTCACCGTGCCGGCCGGTGCCGACGAGTCCGTCGTGCGCGAGGCTGCGCTCGCCGACCCGAACGTGCAGCGCTTCATGGAAGGCAAGCCGGTGCGCAAGTTCGTGTACGTGCCGGGCAAGCTCGCCAACGTGGTGGTGTGACGCGCATGACCCGCCGATTCACCGTCACGCTCGCATTGGCCGCCGCGCTGCTGCTTGCGGGCTGCGGCTTCCGGCTGCAGGGCGCGTCGGCCCTGCCGGAGGGGCTCGATCGCGTCCACGTCGCGACGCGGGACGAACTCTCGGCTTTCGCCGTCGAACTGTTCCGTGGCCTCGAGCGGGCCGGGGCCCAGCGTGCCGCGTCGCCGGGCGAGGCGGACGCCGTGGTGCGGATCACCGCCGACAAGACGGGGCGGCGCGTGCTGTCAGTGTCCGCGCGCAACACGCCGCAGGAGTTCGAGATCTTCTACCAGGTCGAGTACTCGATCGAGCGCGCCGGCCAGGAGGTCGTGTCGCGCCAGCGCCTCGAACTCACTCGCAACATCAGCTTCGCCGAGAGCCAGCTGCTCGCGAAGGACCGCGAGGAGGAGATCCTGCGCGACGCGATGGCGCGCGACCTCGCCGGCCTGGTGCTGCGCCGCCTCGAGTCGCTGCCGCCCGCGCAAAGCGATCCGTCGCGCTGACCAGTTCGTGCGTGATGCCGGGCTCGAGCGCTGAATGGCCTGCATCGGGCACGACGCGGAAGTCGGCTTCGGGCCAGGCGCGGTGCAGGTCCCACGCGGTCATCATCGGGCACACCACGTCGTAGCGGCCCTGCACGATCACGGCCGGGATGTGGCGGATGCGGCGCACGCCACGCAGCAGCTGGTCCTCGCTCTCGAGGAAGCCCTTGTTCACGAAGTAGTGGCACTCGATGCGTGCCACCGCGACCGCGAAGTCCTCCTCGCCCCACTTATCCACGTTCTCTTCGTTGGTGTGCAGGAAGCTCGTGGCTGCTTCCCATACCGACCAGGCGCGCGCGGCCCGCACGCGGGTCGTGCGGCTGCGTGAGGTGAGGCGACGGTAGAACGCCGCGACGAGGTCGCCGCGCTCGGCCGGCGGGATCGCGGCGACATAGTTCTCCCAGCGGTCGGGAAAGATCGCGCTCGCGCCCTGCTGGTAGAACCAGTCGATTTCGGCCTTGCGCAGCATGAAGATGCCGCGCAGCACCAGCTCGCTCACCCGCTTCGGGTGCGACTGCGCGTAGGCGAGCGCGAGCGTCGAGCCCCACGAGCCGCCGAACACGAGCCAGCGCTCGATGCCGAGGTGCTCGCGCAGCTGCTCCATGTCCGCGACGAGGTGCCAGGTGGTGTTGTCTTCGAGGCTCGCGTGCGGGCGGCTGCGTCCGCAGCCCCGCTGGTCGAACACCACGATGCGGTAGCGCTTCGGGTCGAAGAAACCGCGCGCCGACGGGCTCGAGCCCGCGCCCGGCCCGCCGTGCACGAACACCGCCGGCTTGCCTCGCGGATTGCCGCACTGTTCGTAGTAGATCTCGTGGGTCGGCGACACCCGCAGGTAGCCGGTGTCGTACGGTTTGACGGCGGGGTAGAGGGTGCGGCGGGTGGTGGGCATGGGAGTGAGCGGATAGCGGATAGCGGATAGCGAATAGTAAAACGTACTGGTTCAGGCCGACAGCGCGAACTTCGCGTCTGTACGACTGCGGTTACAACCTATCCCCCGCCACCAATGCCGATACTAGACTCCGGCCGGCGACATGAAGGATCGCACAGAGCGTCGGTAGAGGCCGGCCATCGGAGTGGCGAAAATGAAGACGGTTGTCTGGAGCGCGCTGGCGTTCCTGGTGTCGGGACTCACCCAATCCCAGGCGGCCGAGACTGTCACCTACACGTACGACGCCAAGGGTCGCCTGGTCAAAGTCGTGCGGACCGGGACCGTCAACAATAGCGTCGAGACTGTCTACACCTACGACAAGGCCGACAATCGCAAGACCCAGGTGACGACCGGGTCGCAGAACCCGCCGCAGTAATTGGTGATGGGCACCACCCGCAGGCGTCTCGCCTGGATTGCGGCAGTGCTCGTCGCCGCGGGCGTGCCCGGGCGCGCGTCGGCCCAGTTCGAGGGCGTTTCGGCGACACTCGCACCGCCGCCCGAGCAATACGCCATCAGCCCGGGCGGGGTCGACATGCGGACCGGCCGCTTTGCCCATGGCGAGACCGATCTCTCGATTGGCGGTGATGGCTCGGCGGGCCTGACGCTGACACGCCTCATGACCAGTTCGCTGGCGGGTCACATCGATCCGCTGGGCAACCTGTCGCACAACTGGGACATCACGCTGGTCGAGAAGCGCGTCGACCTGCAGTCCGGCAACTACAACAACGGTGCCGGGATCGACTACTGGATCAGCGTCAACTACGGCGGGCGATCCGACGCATTCAAGAGCCCGTCGACGGACACGGGCTTCACGCAGCTGTCGAGGTCGCTGTATGCGGGCCTCACCTACTCCGGGGCGCGCTCGAGCGGGAGCGTGGTCTACACATATGAAAGCCCGGATGGCACGCGGGTCATCTTCCGGCCGCTCGGCAACGACTGTTCATCGGTGACGCGATGCTCGCTGCCGTCCCGGATCGTCCATGCAGACGGCACGTCGCTCACCTTCGAGTACGAGAATCCAACACCCGGCGTCCCGAACACCACGCGGCTGCGTAGCATCACGAGCACGCGCGGCTACGCGATGTTGTTCGAGTACTCGGGCAGTGGCATCTACTGGAACGCGGTCAGTCGGACGTGCGCACTGAATCTCACGCTGAGCGGCAAGCCCTCGAACAACCTGTGCCCGACCGACGCCAGTGCCGTCGTGAACTACGACTACACGACTTACAACGGCAAGGCCGTGCTCGCGAGCGTCACCGACGCGGTGGGCGGCACGACCACGTTTGGCTACAGCAATCTGTCCGGGCAGCCCGCGTCCGCCGGCTACGTGATGACCTACACGAAGCCCGGCCAGGGCGCGCCGTGGCAGACGCTGTATGTCGGCACTGGGATCAACAACGACGGAGGCATTGAACCGGTGGTGGGCGGGCAACTGTTCGCCGACGGCAGTTCCTACCTGTACGAGTTCGATTCCACGCCGCCGGTCGAGGGTGAGATCCCGTCCATCGCGGGCGGCCAGTACACGGATGCACTCGGCAACGTAACCCAGGTCCGCTACGGGTTCCCGCGCCTGCCGCCGACCATGAATCCGTCGGGCCCCGAGCATCCGCTCAACGTCGACGATGTCTTCTGGCAGGTCACGCCCGGGCCAGTGTCGATCATCGACGCTCTCGGGCGCACGACCCAGTTCGATTACTGCGACCCGAACGCGATGGCGGGGCTACCGCAGTGGGTTCGACATCGATGTCTCGTCACGTTGCTGCAGTCCGTCACCGAGCCGGAAGGGAACAAAGTCACCCTCGGTTACTCCGGGCGCAGCATCAGCCGCAAGACCCGGATAGCGAAGCCGGGCTCCGGCCTGGCGAATCTCCAGGTGACGGCCACCTACACCTGTACGACGAACATCAAGCTCTGCGCCAAGCCGGTCACCGTGACCGACGCCAAGGGGTTCGTCACCAACTATGCCTATGACGCGACCCACGGTGGCGTGCTGACGGAGACGTTGCCGGCGGCGACCGCGGGCGGTGTGCGTCCGCAGAAGCGGTACACGTACACCCAGCTGTACGCCTGGTACAAGAACAGCTCGGGCGTCCTCGCGCAGGCGCCGACGCCGGTCTGGGTCCTGGCGAGCATTGCGGAGTGTCGCACGCTGGCCAGTTGCGCCGGCACGGCGGACGAACGGCGTACTGTATTCGCCTACCCGACTCCCGGTTCGCCCAACAACCTTCTGCCGATTTCGGAAACCGTCATGTCGGGTGACGGTGCGTTCGTTGCGACCACGACGCGCAGCTACGACAGCCAAGGCAACGTGCTGACCCTGGATGGCCCGTTGGCCGGATCTGCTGACACTTCGCGCACACGGTACGACGCGATGCGTCGCGTGGTAGGCCAGATATCGCCCGATCCGGACGGCGCGGGTCCGCTGCCACACCGGGCCACCCGCAACTCCTACAGTCCGGCGGGCGACCTGGTTGCCGCGGAAATCGGTACGGTCAGCAGCCAGTACGACGCCGACTGGCCGAGCTTCGTCGCCCATCAGACGACCAGTCGTCTGTACGACAGCCAGGGTCGGGTGATTCGCGAGTCCGTGTCCGGCGGCGGCGTGACCTACGCCGTGACCCAGTTCAGCTTTGACCTGGCGCGTCGGCCGCAATGCACGGCCCAACGCATGGACCCGACGCAGTGGTTCTCGCAGTCGGACGCGTGCGTGCCGCAAACCAGCAGCGCGAACGGGCCCGATCGCATTACCCGGAACTTCTACAATGCGGCGGGCGACCTGATCAAAGTCCAGGCAGCCGTGGGCACCGCCATTCAGGCCGACGATCGGATCCAGACCTACACGCTGAACGCACGGCTCGCCTCCATCACCGACGGCGAGGGCAACCGAACCGACTACAGCTACGACGGGCATGATCGCCTGTTGCAGACGAACTTCCCCGACAAGGTCGTCAAGGGCGTCAGTTCGTCGACGGATTACGAGCAGCAGGCGTACGACGCCAACGACAATGTCATCCAGAAGCGGCTGCGCGACGGGCAGGTGATCAACTACAGCTTCGACAATCTCAATCAGATCACGCTGAAGGACCTGCCGTATCCCGAAGTTGACGTCAGCTATGTCAGTTACGACTTGTTTGGACACCTGCAGTCGGTCGCACAATCGAGCAGTCTGAGCTTCAGCTGGGATGCGCTGGGTCGGCAGACAAGCGAATCGGGCCCGCAGGGAACCGTGTCCTATCAGTACGACCTGGCCGGTCGACGTACGCGCATCACGTGGCCCGACAGCTTCTTCGTCACGCAGGACTATCTGGTGACCGGGGATCTCTCGGCCGTTCGCGAGAACGGTGCAAGCTCGGGCGTGGCGGTGCTCGCCGTCTACGGCTACGACGGTCTAGGGCGCCGAGCCAGCATCACACGCGGCAATGGGGCCACTACTGCGTTCACGTACGACCCGGTCTCGCGACTGAGTGGCCTCGCGCATGACCTCGTCGGGACCGCGGCCGACGTCAGTACCGGTCTCTCCTACAACCCGGCGAGCCAGATCACCGTCTACACGCGCAACAACGACAGCTACGCGTGGGACGGCCACTACAACGTCAGCCGCACTTACTCGATCAACGGGCTCAATCAGGTCACCCACACCGGCGCCGCGAGCGTCGTTCACGATGGCCGCGGGAACCTGGTAACCAACGGCAGCGACAGCTACTCCTACAGCGTCGAGAACCGCCTGCTCACCGGGCCCGGCGGTGCCCAGTTCACCTACGATCCGTCAGGCCGCCTCTACCAGAGCAGCAAGGCCGGCGCCACGACCCGGCTGTTGTACGACGGCACGGATCTCATCGCCGAGTACAACGGCGCGAACGCCCTGGTCCGGCGCTACGTGCATGGGCCCGGTGCCGATGAACCGCTGGTCTGGTACGAAGGCAGTGGCACGACTGACCGGCGCTGGTATCACCTGGACGAGCGCTCGAGCGTCGTGGCAACGTCCAACAGTTCGGGCACGCTGATCGCGATCAACGCCTACGGCGAGTACGGGATCCCGAAGAGCAGCAATGCGGGCCGCTTCGGGTTCACGGGACAGACGTGGCTCGCGGAGGTCGGGCTCTACTACTACAAGGCACGCATCTACTCGCCGGTGCTCGGGCGGTTCATGCAGACCGATCCGATCGGGTATCAGGATGGCCCGAACCTGTATGTCTATGTAGGCAATGATCCGCTCAATCTCAAAGACCCTGAGGGGCGCACCGCCGACACGATCATCGATCTGGGCTTCGCTGCGTACGACAGCGGGAAGTTCCTTGGCGCAGCAGCGGCATGGGCGGTTGGGAAACTCACCGGCAATGCCAACCTTGCTGCCGAGGGCGCTGCGGGCATGCGAGCGACTGGCACAAATGCGGCTGCTTCACTGGCGGCCGTGGTCGTCCCGGGACTGCCCGCGGCGGCAGTACGCGGTACAGGGGCGGTTGCCGATGCCGCAAAGGGCGCAAGTGTTGGATCGCCTACGGCCGGGAAAGCCGTTGACTCCAAAACACGTGATCGAATACTTGCGAGAGATCGAAACCCTGATGGATCTTGGACTTGTGCGACTTGTGGTCAGAAGACAAGTAATCCCGCAAACGTCCATACCGGACACGTCCAGGCGCGTTCGCGCGGAGGTGATTTATCTGACGGGAATCTACGATGCGAAGGCGCAGCCTGTAACCTTAGCCAGGGGAATCGAAGCGCACCGTCACCAGGCATGACTTGTGCGGAACGAGGGAGTTGCGGAGCTCCATACGGAAGATCGGACTAGTTTATGACTCACGATCATGTAC